>BLLV01000214.1 GCA_011959205.1 Bacteroidaceae bacterium | reverse complement strand
GAACTGCAAAGCAGTAACTTAGGCGCTTCGCCCGTTATGTCTTGATTTGAAAGGAGTGTTTTTACAGGCTCCACATCGCTCTTTGTTTTCATCAAAACATTACAGATTTAGATTCATTACCTTGAAATATGAGGTCCAAATAAACCATCAAATTCCTTCTATTTTATGGGGTTCTCTTAGTAAGAGAACCCCATAAGCACATAAACAGCTGATAATGTGAAGCATATAATTTATGCATCATAAAACTTTTGCAAACAAAAATCATTATTGAAGCAATTTGTGAATCGTTTTTCTAACACAAATATTTCCAGATTAAGGAATTATCCGTATATTTGCAAAAAATTGGGGTTCTCTTACTAAGAGAACTCCAATTTTTATTTAACTTTTAAAGAAATAAGATATTTATTTTCAGAATGTTATCTCATTGATCTAATCAGGAGCTATTTTCCAACTTTCAAATTGGCTTGAATTTCGATTCAAAGGTATTTGAAATGTTGCTTTCGGTACAACAATCTTTCCTCTAAATTTACAAAATCGATATTTTTAGAGTGACAAAGTCAGGAATTTACAGTTTTCATACGCTTAAATTCCGTAGGAGCAACGCCAAACTGAGCCTGAAAACATTTCGCAAAATAAGATGGAGATGAAAAACCAACCTGAAAACAGGCTTCACTAACCTGTATATCACCTTGAGAAAGTAATACCGCCGCTTTCTTCAATCGGACAATACGAATGAAATCATTCGGAGTCATACCCGACACCGCTTTCAATTTTGTGAACAATCCTGTACGGGAAATTCCAATTTCTTGTGCCAACACATCAACAGAAAAATCAGAATCTGTCATTCTGCTTTCGATAATACCGGTCACTTTTTCCAAAAACTCTTTATCAATCTGCGAGCTGGCAACGGAAGCGGAAGGAAGCATCGGTTCAGTCTTGAAACTTCCCTTCATTCGCTCTCTATTAGACAGCAAACTATGTATCTGTGCTTTTATAATATCTGAGGAAAATGGTTTTGCCACATAGAGGTCTGCTCCATTCTCCAATCCTTCCACATAATCTCCCGTTTCCACCTTTGCAGTAAGCAAAACAATCGGTAAATGACTTGTCCGGAAGTTTTGTTTTATTTTCCGGCAAAGTTCCATACCATCCATTACAGGCATCATTACATCACTGATAACTAAATCCGGCATCAGTTCACTTAATAAATCAAGCGCTTCCTTACCATTCGAAGCACAAGTAATCTGATACCCGGGAGCCAAAAGCATTCGTAAATAATCTAATAAATCCTGATTATCATCTACAAGAAGAATGTGATAGGGCTTATGTTCGGTCACATCAATAGGTGCCTGAGGCAACATGATAGCCGGTGTGGCCTCATCTTGCAAAGTTTCACCCCGCTCACTTCGATCGAACCATATAATAAATGTAGCTCCAAGGCCTGATTCGCTTTCCAACTTTAACTCACCATGCATCAAGCTCACCAGTTTTTTCACCAACAGTAATCCTACACCTGTCCCTATATTATCACTGGGCCTGTTCTCGCGTATCTGATAAAAAGGAGTAAAAATCTTCTCTTGCTCCTCTACGGCTATTCCCTGACCATTATCTTTGATCCTCAATTCCAATTTGTTTTCCTCTGTGGGAATCAAATCAATCCAAATATGGGAAACTGTGAATTTTAATGCATTTGTAAGCAAATTGCTCACAATTTTTGTAAACGCCTCCGGATCTACTTTAGCGTAACAAGCCGCATCCGGCATTGTAAGTACAATTTTGATATTCTTCAGTTCCGCCGAAAGAGAGAATCGCTGGCAAACAGCTGACAGAATCGATTTTATGTCAACATCCACCAAAGTGACATTCATCCCCCCCGACTCTACCTTGCGGAAATCCATCAGCTGATTCACCAAATTCAGCAACCGCTTTCCATTGCGCTCAATGACTAAAAGCTGGGGCATAGCCTCTCCGATACTTCCCGTAGATCTCATCACATTTTCAAGAGGGGCCAATATCAAGGTAAGAGGGGTTCTTATCTCATGTATCATGTGCGTAAAAAACTCTATCTTACTTTGATAGATTTCCTTGTCTTTCTCTACTGCCAGCATCATTAATTTCTCACGTTGCTTTTTATTCATACGATAATACAAACAGGCCAACAGACCTATTCCCATACAAACATACAAAATGAGAAACCAGGTAGAAGCCCACCAAGGGGGAAGGATCTTGATAGGAAAAACAATCGCGTTTTCGTTCCATACTCCGTCACCATTGGAAGCACTGACACGAAATGTATAATTCCCGGAAGGAAGGTTAGTATAGGTGACACGAGGAGTCGAATTTGTTTCGGTCCAATCTTTTTCAAAGCCATCCAACTTATATTTATATTGATTTTTGGAAGGATTATCATAATTAAGCGTAGCGACAGACAAACTGAAAATGGAGTGTTTATGTTCCAGTACCAAATGGTCTGCATACGTAATGGAAGTAGATAAAGGAGAATCTTCACTGCCCACTTTTACCGGTTTGTTGAACAGCTGAAAATCAGCCAGTACCACGGTTGTTTTTTGATTAGGAGAAGCAAGTCTGTCCGGATGGAATTCATTAAATCCATTAATGCCTCCTACAAAAACAGTACCATCCTCCAGCTGTATTCCCGAATTGGGCAAAAACTGATTTTCCTGCAATCCGTCCTGCTTGTTATATATCTTGATACTCCCGGTCTCCGGCTGGTAACAATACATACCATTGCTGGTTGTCAGCCACAGTTCATTGTTTGCCGCTATAATCTTGTGTACCACACGTATGTTCTCCGGTAAAACCACTTTCTCAAAAACATTTTTCTTATAATCATACCTTAAAAGACCACATCCATCTGTTCCAAACCATAAATTTTCTTTTTCATCCAAACAAGCAGTAATAATCTTATCGGAAGGAATAACAGATTGATTCCCTTCTTCTGTTCGTAAAGAAAAATGTTCCCACTTTTGCGTTTTCCCATCCAAACGAAAGACACCTTGATTAAGCAAACATACCCACAGATAGCCTTTTTTATCTTCCATTATATAAGACACATCAGCCGGATGTACCTCATAAATCCGTTCAAAATCATCCGTTTCAGGAATATATTTATTCAAGCCATTGGTAGTCCCCACCCACAAGTGCTGAGCGGAATCTTTATAGAGTGCATAAACACCTGATGCATATAAAGATCTGGAAGAACTGCCAAATTTATAATTCTTAAATTTTCCGGTTTTTAAATCCATTATATCGAGTCCGCCCATATACATCCCGATATACAATTTATCACCATCCTGCAACAAGGCATGAATATTATGATAAGTCGGTCCGGAAACAGAATACTGAGGCTTATAAGATTTAAATGTGTTTTTCTTACGATCCCAATAAAAGAAACCGGCATCATCAGTACCTATCCAAAGATTACCCTTATCCGCTTGGGCAAAGACACTGATAATCCGAGCATCCAACTGCGTATTTCCTTTATAATAATGTATAAAGCTGTTTCCTGTCGGTGGAATATAATTCACTCCCCCAAAATAAGTGCCGACCCAAAGTGCTTGTTCACGATCGACAAACAATGTCTGTAGATAATTATCATTCAATCCATTAGTCTGCCTGGAGTCCGAACGTAATGTTTTATCTTCTCCTGTGACAATATTGTAACTCGTCAACCCTTCATCCGAAGCTATCAAAAGTTCTCCCGGTATCCATTCCACCATACTTCGCACCTGAAGCACCCCTTTAGCATCTGACGGCTTTAATTTTTGTATCAGTTGTTTATCCTTTTTTTCCAGTAAATAAAGTCCGTTTCCGCTACTTCCCACCCACAGGTTCCGTCTTGAATCTTCAAACAGAGTGATTGTATTTTTTACCCCATCCGCCGCTACCTGCTGAAAAAGATCTTCCGACGGAACAAACCGGCTTACTCCGGCATTCATTGTAGCTACCCAAATAGTGCCGTAACTATCTTCTAATATATATGAAATGTAATCTGAATTTATTTTTCCAAGAGCAGTATATTGATACAACTTGTCCGCATGAGGATCATAATGAAAAACACCTTGGCCCACCGTACCTATCCACAACGTTTTTTTACAATCCAGCATAATATGGCTGACAGGCGCATTGATCTTTATGCCCGACACCGTTTGCCCGTCAAAAGTAGAGAAACTCTCCGTCCGAAGATTAAATAAAGCCAACCCCTGGTCACTACCTATCCAAAGCCTTTGCCTGTCATCTTCTCTTATAGTATAAATGCTGGAGCCTAATGAAGAAATTCGTTCATCCCGCCATACACGAATCCCGTTACCATCAAAACTATGTATCCCATCAATAGTTCCAAACCACATCCGGCCCTTCACGTCCTGAAATATGCTATATACAGCATTGTTTGCCAAACCTTCATTAATGGTATAATGTCTCACATTTCTAGTCTGGCCGATAGCCCTAAGGCATACTGCCACAAAGAAAACAAGTACTAAGATTCGTCCATTCATAGTCAGATATTTCTATTTATCAGGAATAAGGTTTCGCAAAAATAATGTTTTCTTATTGATTATGCAGTCATAAAACATAAATTATTTGACTCATATAGAAAAAGAAATGAAACGAGAGTGCACAAAGACCTCTCATCTCATTTCTATCCATTTTGCAGGAAAATGAAGTATTTTTTACCGCAATCTGACAGCAAATCCTCCTCCCGGAGCTAAATGCAATTTCAGTTTCGTTTGTTTATTCAGACGAACGGATTCGCGCTTGAAATCCTTGCCGATGCGATGAGCATTCACACCATCCTTATACAAATCGCCTGTATATTCCTTATCGCCCAAGAAAGAGCAGTCTATTTCAAAATCTCTTGCCATCCTGTCTGTCAATCCACCGATATACCAATTATCACCCTTTCTGCGGGCGATGATGATATATTCGCCCAACTTGGCATCCAGCACACGCGTTTCATCCCAAACAGTAGGAATGCCCGCGATGAAATCGGTACATTCGGTTTCTCTCTCGTAGTTGCTGGGAGTATCGCACAGCATGTTCAAGGGAGAATCGAACACCACGTATAGCGCCAACTGGCGACAACGGGTACCCTGGCTCATCGGCTCCGCATTACAAGGGAAATAACTGCCTGCCACCGCATTGCGCATGGATCCCTGTGTATAGTCCAACGGTCCTGCTACCTGACGAAGGAACGGAACCATTACGTCATATTTCACCTGATCTACACTGTCCGGACTCCACTTCATGTTTTCCAATCCATGAACACCCTCAAAGTTCAACACGTTGGGATATGTGCGGTTCATGCCGGACGGCTTATACATGCCATGCAAATCGAGCAACAGGTTGTATTTGGCACAAGTGGCCGCGGCACGGTAATTGAAAGCAACCATTTCCTGATCATCGCGATCCATGAAATCGACCTTGAAACCCTTCACACCCATTTCCGAATAATGGCGGCACAGATTTTCCATGTCTCTGTCGAACGCATAATAACCTGCCCACAAAATAATACCCACATTCTTGGCGGCTGCATAATCTACCAGTTCCTTCAGATTGATTTCTTTCACTACCTGCATCAAGTCAGCCTTCAAATTGACAGCCCAACCCTCGTCCAGCAATACATATTCCAGCTTGTGGGCGGCAGCAAAATCAATGTATGCCTTATACGTATCATTGTTCACACCGGTCTCAAAGTCCACTCCGTCCAGGTTCCAGTCGCTCCACCATTCCCAAGCCACCTTACCCGGCTTAATCCATGAAAGGTCTTTCACGCGTGAAGGAGAAGCCAACAGGTAAGTCAGGTTGCTGGCTGCCAAGTCCTTGTCACAAGTTGTCACAATAGACATACGCCAAGGAAAAGTACGGGGACCTTCTACCTTCGCGATATAGTTCTCGCGCTTTTCCACAATCATCTGCAAGTTATTATGACCGCCCTGACGCTTGCCGGCAGGATAAGGAGCATGCACGCCGGTCAGGCAGTTACCTGCCTTTGCACCCGATAAGTACAAGCCGGGAAAATTATCCAAATCCGATTCGGAAATGCAAAGCTTCACCCCGTTACCGGCTTCCACTACCAACGGCAGGAACATCAGTTTCTGTTTGTTCAGCTGTGAAAGTTTGCAAGTGGTATAGGTATTTTCGAAAGCGCTATAGAACTGATCCCCACTACGGGGAACTACGTAGGGCACAATAGCCGTCTTATCATCGGTAAACTGGTAGTGTACTTCTTCCTCAAGGATATTGAATGATTTATTCAACTGGTTCACAAAACGATAAGCAATACCGTCATTATAGGCACGGAACTCCACGCTCCAGCCTTTTTTGAAACGAAGCACCAATTCCTTGTAATGGTCGCGCAACTGGTTGCTACGATAAAAAGGAGAATCAATCAGCCAGTTCACTTCCTTCCGCGAACTACCTGCCAGACGTGGATGATCTCCCCACACGGTTCCATCTTCCAATGTCATGGACAAAGGAGAAGCGGCAAGAATCTGCTGTCCGTCACACTCGATATCATAAGTCAGTTTGTCACCCAGTGTGATCGTGGTGCTTAACTGCCCGTCGGGCGAAGCCAACCGGAATGTCTTCTGAGCCTGTACGACGAGACCTATCCAGCCGCACAAACATAAAAGGATCAATTTTTTCATCATCTGTATAGTTTGAATTTATTACATAACTTCTGCGCTTAACCGGGTTCGGGCAGGCAAAGACACGCTGCCTTCCGAAATGGCATTACCGCGAATGTCTTTTGACACAGTCAATGCGTATTCCTTTCCATTTACCTTCACCTGAGCATGTTCGCCCATGAAAGCCACCTTCCAAATCAATTCCTTCGAGGTATTGTTCTCAATTTCAGTCCGATTCTGTCCTTTGTGCTTGACCGTGATATAGCCATCGAACACAGGAACATTCTTGATCTCAGCCTCTTGTGCATTGTCTGCCAAACGAGAGCAAGTGGCAATGCTGTTTTCGCTGTTCAGCGGCCGGATGCCCATAACGCCACACACCGTACCTTCTACAATGCCGTATGACACCTCGGGATATTCCGAGCGGTTCATCTGAGGAAGACCGACCAGAAAGCGGTAAGCGTCCTCACCATAGCCCAAGCGATAGAAAAGAGCGGGAAATGCCGACATGTTTTCCACATTCCATTCCCGGCTCAGGATATCTGTCACGCTGGCACGGATACGGTCCGGATTGTTAGACGCATCAAACCAAAGGATGAAAGGAACTCCTTCTCCACGATAGAATTTCTTTTCCACTGTCCAGAAAGTCTGGTAAAAAGAGTTTTCAGGACTCCACCAGTTGTTCTCCAAAATTTGCTGATAGGCAGCAGCTTTCTCCTGTCCTTTGGCAGTCTTTACAGCATCGCCTGTCAGCTCGCCCATTTCGGCGTATGCCGTATAACCGGCATACAAGGTAGCCAGCAAGTCCACACCTACAGTCAATCCACGGAAATTCTCCACATACGAGGGAAGTCCCCGGCAAGTGTGGAAGTTGTTATTCGGATTAAAATCCTTAGCCTGGTTCATATAAGGAGCGCGGTCCATGATTTTTTCCGGTTCCAATGCCCAGCGTTCAATGTATTCGTTTACCGACTTCTCATAGAAATTCGTGAATACAGAGTCAGTCAAGTAACCGGCATCTCCGGTCCATTGGTACATTTTCAGGCAAGCCTGCATCACGTCAAAGTTGGCGTTCAGGTTGTACCAAAACTCCTTGTCGTTGGCATAGTCCGCCGGCGCCGGCTTGTTGTAACGGTTTATTTCCCAATAGGTACACCAGTCTTTTTCCTCGGTAATATTTTCGGCAAAACGGGTGAACATGTTCTTGTTATGCTTGGCAAGTCCCAAGATGTGTGCGCCTACTGCCTGATGAGACACATCGCGCATACAGAAAGCCTCGCGCTGCGGCAATGCGGCTTCATACCAGTAACCTACCGGATCACTGTTATCATGCGCGTATGACAATGCCATTTTTTTTGCCCAATTATAAGCATTCTCCAGTTCCTTGTCCGAAGAAGTAAACACCGAAGTCTGTTCCACAGGAAGTTCCTGAACAACCGTTTTCTTAGAGGAAGAACCGCAACCGGCCATACACAAAACGACGGTTCCCAATACTATTGCTTTTTTCATACGATAGAATCACTTTAATTTGACCGAAAGTTGTTTTCCGGTTTTGATAATATGACGTTGTATTTTATTTCCATTCACTATTTTCACCTGAAGTTTGTCAGTTGCCAAACGCTTGATTTCAATATCAAACTCTGCACCAAACGCTCTGATCTTTCTCAAAGCCATGTGATCCCACGCCTGCGGCAGACGAGGAGTCAGCGTGAAGCTGTTGAAACCGATGGGACGGATACCAAACATACCTTCGGTAATGATACGGCCATACAAACCGCTTTCGGCGGAAAGATGACGCTGGCCGCCTTCGGGCCATGCCTCGATAGCGTAAGGCACATGCTCACCCAACAAGCGGGTGGTGGAATAACGGTGCAAGTAGTCTGTTGCTTTTTCCGTTTCTCCCACAGCATAGACACCCCTCAAAGCATACAGTGTGGAACGATCCCAAAAAGTATCACTACCGGCCTGTGTCAGCAATCCGTTTTCAGTCCACAAACGGGGTGAGAACAAGGCATTGATAGTCGCTTCGGCACGTTCGTCAATGCCCACAGTCAAAGGAATGGAAATCCATGAACGCAAGATGTCATTACCTTTATAATATGCGTATGTGTCAAAACCTTCTACGGCAGAACCGAAGTAAGTTTCCATATTCTTGCGCAATGCAGCGGCTTGCTTGCGATAAATGGCAGCGTTACCCTTGCCCAATTCCTGTGCCAGACAGGCAGCCGAAATCAATGCGTCATAATAAAGAGAAGAGGTACACAAGTTAGCGTCGCCCGAAGGGAAACGGTTTTCCAATTCATCAGTATCCGAAGCCACTACTCCCCCTTCATTCAGCCGGTGGTTGCAATAATCCAGACACCAAGTAATGAGCGGCCACAATTGTTCCGCTTCCACACGGTTGGCACGAGCCAACAGATAACGGGATGCTCCGTAAGCTATCATAGCGGCATCGCCTCGGTCACCCACTCCATTCCAGATATCCAGACCTTCGGCTACAATAGAGCTGGGAATAGGTTTCCACTCGTTGTTCATGAAACGGGCAAAGTGGTTGAAAGAGTTCAAGGCAGAGGCGTTTCCATACTCGTAACCGGTAAAGGGGAAATACGGGTTGATATATTCCGCCTGGTCGTTTGCCCAGATAGCTGCATAGTAAGATTCACCGCCGGGTCCATGCATTGGTCCTCCCTGTGTCTCGTAGATGCTTTCGCAAGCGCGGATTTTAGAGAAAGCGAACATACGGTCTATGACGGGGTCGGGAGTTTCGAGCACCAGATTGTTCATCCATCCATTAACAGACGCCATTCGCAGCTGCTTTTCCTGTTGTCCGTTGATAGTCAGTGCAGGTTGTCCTTTCTTGTATCCGGCAATATGTGCGCTGAAAGCCAGTGTATCACCCGGCTGTATAGAAAAATATCCATGCTTGTCCGCTTTCATTTCAATCAGATACGAGCCATCCACTCCCTTTTTAGGGTCGGTGAACAAACGGTTGTTCATAACAGGTATTTCTACCGCCATAGGCGACTTGCCTGTATTGATCAGGAAATAGTTTTCCACCAAGACCGGTTTGTCGACAGAAGGCAAATACTCGCGGATGATTTTGCATTGTCCATACCAACCGCCGTTGTATGAACTTTCCACGGTCAACATACCTTTCAAGCGGATGTTTTCCACTTTTTCTCCGGTCATGGTTCTGCCATTGACGGTCACCACAGCCATCGGGTTCCAGTCGAACCGCCTCATCAGACTGGCATGGGTGTTATTGGGAATGGTACGCAGCAAAGGCCATACCATGCTTTTACTCACTGTAAATGCGCCTTCCGCATTCACGCCATAGCGTAACACGACAGAGACTTGCTTGCCACTCATTTCGATGTGGTCGTAATGGGGAAGTTGTTTCTCGGGCGCCCATTCGATGCTTCCGTCCGTACTCATCTGCCAACGAGGCTGTGAGGTGGACAAGGCAACAGAAGAAGCCGAAACCAGCAACATACAGGTTGCTAAAAAGGCCGATTTCATTGTATGCATAGTTTATCTTAAGTTTTGGGATTAACAAAATAAAGTAAAATTCCGGGAACACCCTAACATGTTCCCGAAATTTATTATATAATCGTACTTCTACCTATTGGTTACTTATCATAACCTGGATTTTGTTCCAGCAAATCATTCTTCAACATTTCATAACGTGGAATGGGAACCAAGTAATTGGCAGGTGCTTTAAAATCACGTTTTTGAATTTCAAACAGTTCATATTTCTTCGTGCCGTCTGCTTGTTTCGTGATATTGATACCATGGAAGCTACCCTTATCAGTTTCTTCGGCAATTTTCCAACGACGTACATCATAGAAACGATGTTCTTCGAAAGCCAGTTCCACTTTACGTTCGTGTTGGATTTTAGCCAACAAGGCATCTCCGCTTTCTGTCACATCAGGCAAAATATCCGTTTTTCCGCCACGTGCTCTTTCACGAATGTAATTAACATATTCACGTGCTACATCTTCTTTACCACAATGATACATAGCTTCCGCATAGTTCAGGTAAACTTCGCCCAAGCGGCAATATACCCACGGTTGTCTTCCTTTATCCGACCAGCTCTTTGTCAAACTTTCGTCCATGAACTTGCGGATGATATAGTGTGTCTTGGAGTAGTTCCAAGCATCTCTACCAAACTCACTGTCAAGACCGCCGGTCTTTCCGTCTTCGTTCACCCAAAACTCGGTTTCCGTACCTCTGAACATTTGTCCGTCGCACACTACAGAAGCATACAGACGCGGATCGCGTCCTGCCCAAGGATCGGCTGTAGCAGAAGCATACAAAGTGGGATCGGGCATGGTTCCGTCTTCCATTTCATAGCTGTCCACCATTTCCTGCAACACAGCAGTACAAGAATACCCTCCCCAGCCATTGGTACTGTTATACCAATCATACCAATGACCAAACTCTGTATTATATAAACGCTGAAAGATAATTTCCGAGCTTTGCGGATTCAGGAACAGTCCTTTATAGTCAGGATCCAAAGAATACCCCAAATCAATCACTTCTTTTGCAGCCTTAGCAGCGGCTTCCCATTTAGTTTTGTCACCTGACGAATTCCACAATGGACTGGCAGCATACAACAACATACGTGCTTTCATAGCCAAAGCAGCTCCTTTGGTTGCACGTCCAAAGTTCTCACCTGTAAACTTCTCAGGCAACAGATCAGCAGCTTTCTGGAATTCCTTAACAATAAAGTCCACACATTCCTCATAACTGTTACGCTTCACCAGCATTTCAGGATCGTCCAATTCAAACAAACGGGTAATCAGAGGAATTCCACCGTAATTATTCACCAATTCCATGTAGTAATATGCCCTGAAGAAAGTAGCTTCACCTATTAACCAGCTTTTTTTCGGTTCATCTATTGTCTCTACTTTGTCCATATTACTAAAGAATATATTGCAGTTCTTTATATTGGTATAATAATCCGACCAGATATCCAAGCTACCTAATTGATCAGGAGCCAAACCTCCCGTATTAATGGTCCACGCACCGGCCCAGTTAAAGTTTTCCATAGATTCATCACAGACAAACCTCAATGAGCTACGGCTCCAGCCGTTACGAGGTTTGGTATAATTCATGGTAACATAGGACTCTGTCAGTTTGGCATCTGTAAAAATGCCGTCTTCCGTGTACGAATCCAAAGGTTCTACGTCCAATACATCACAAGAGAACATACCTCCTAACAACAAGGCCATGCATGTACTTTTCAATATGGTTGTTTTCATATTTATTTCTTAAACTTAAAGGTTACTAATTAGAAACTGACATTAACTCCGAATGTGTAAGTACGAGCCTGAGGATAGCTCTGTCCGGTAGAAGTCGCATTTGATTCCGGGTCTTGCACTTTTACCTTATCAAAGGTCAGCAGGTTCGTTCCGGTCAATACCAGACGCAAGTTCTGAAGTTTCAATTTCTCTACAAATGATTTAGGGAAGGTATAAGCCAATTCCACATTTTTCAAACGAATAAAGGAAGCATCATACAACCAGAAGTCACTCCAACGGGTATTTTCATAATCATCCTTATCAAATGCTCTCGGATATTTAGAGTTAGGAGTTTCTTCTGCTGAAATCCAACGGTTGTTGTAGAATTCCTTATCCAAATTATAAGAATAAGGTACGATCATTTGTTGAGCTTTCGCCTGACCTGTCCACAGCATGCTGAATTCCAATCCTTTCCATTCAATTCCCATATTCAGACCGTATACAATTTGTGGAATATTACCATAGTCACTACGAATACGGTCATTGTCATTAATCACCCCATTGTCATCAATATCCAGATACTTGATATCACCCGGTTGTGCATTAGCCATGTGCGGAGTGCTATTGATCTCATCCCATGACTGATAGATACCGTCTGTCTTGTACATCAACCATGAATCGATAGAGTGTCCGGTCCTTCTCTGCCATTCGGGAGTGTTAGCAGCTTCGTCAAAGAATTTAATCTTGTTCTTAGTGAACGTAAAGTTACCGGAAACGAAATAATTGATATCATTGATACGGTTTCTGTGGCTCAACATCAATTCCACTCCTTGATTACTTACTTCTCCAATATTCTGGTCAGGCAATGTCAAACCAGTATAAGAAGGAATAGAAGCCTGTTTAGGAGTCAAGATATCCGTACGGTTCTGATAAAAATATTCTGCGGTAAATCCTAACAAGCCATTCCAAAAATTACCGTCCACAGCTATATTCTTCGAATCAACTTTTTCCCACGTGATATTCGGATTACCAACACGTCCCGGTACAAACCCTTTATTTATGTTGGGAATTTCACCCAAGATAGCACCGTTCTGCATATTATATGTACTGATATACTGGAAAGCATCCACACGGTCATTACCCAGTTTACCCCAAGAGGCACGTAACTTCAAGTCATTGATGAATGAATAATTGTCCTTGATAAAATTTTCCTCGCTCATACGCCAACCCACAGACAATCCAGGAAAAGTACCCCAACGCTTGTTGGAAGCAAAGTTCATAGAGCCGTCACGACGTACAGTAAATTCGAACATATAGCGGTCTTTATAAGCATAGTTCAAACGTCCGAAGAAATTCTGGCGGGCAGTCACATAGCCTCTGCCACCGTTTGTCTTTTCTTTGTCAGCACCAAAATCCAAATAATCGGGACGGTTACTCAAATAGTATCCACGCCATCCGTAGAAGTTCTCACCTTCGTACTTGCTCTGTTCATAAGCCACGAAAGCACCTACACGGTGGTCACCAAAGGTACGTTGGTAATCCAATTTCAAGTGGAAAGTCTTGGTCACATTGTCATCATGATCCTGACGCAAACTGATGTTGTTACCGTTCATATTGGTGGTTTTCTTTATGTACTCACCGGTAGCAGCGTTGTAATCGTAAGTGTCCCATACGTCCCACAACTGCTTTTGTTCACGTGCGTGATAGTCGAATGCAGCGTAACCTGACAAAGAAAGTCCTTCGGTAATCCAAGGCAATTTCAAGTCAAAAGAGAATTTGGAATCTATGAACGTATCGTTGACCCGGTTGTAACCAGTTTCTTTACCTGCTACCAAGATAGCCAAGTTGTTTCCGTTTGCCAAACCAGGCCCCGGCAGTCCATTGGGATAGTAGTCATACAACCAAGGATAAGCCATAAACGCTTCCCAGAAAATATCACCTGTGGAAATAACCGAGTTATTGCGTTTTTCCCGACGGGCTGCCAAATCCACACCAATTTTCAAGTTATCGTTGATTTGTGCATCAATATTAGAACGTACCTGTCCGGTTTGAAAATCCAAGCTTGTGTTTCTATAGTTAGGTTCCTGGTAAGAGTAGTCGCCTGAAACGTAAAATTTCACTTTTTCCGAACCTCCGCTCACGCTCAATGAATGACGGGTTTGAGGAGCTACACTACGGAACACTACGTCCATCCAGTCGGTATCGCCATACTGGTTACGGTTGATAGTGCCATCCAAATATCCTCCTTTTATATTTTCATACAGCGGAGACTGACCGTTTCCTTTACGAATTTCGTCTGTCCATGTCATACACTGATATGCGTTCATCAGATCAGGCGTACGTGTGTTGCCCGACAACGTGAACGAACCGTTGTAAGTAATCGTCGGTTTGTCTGATGTACCGCGTTTAGTAGTCACCAAGATTACGCCGTTTGCAGCCTGCGCACCATAAATAGCGGCAGAAGCGTCTTTCAACACATTGACAGATTCGATATCACTCGGGTTGAGTCGTTCCAAACCACCGCGGTTGGCCACTCCATCGATAACAATCAAAGGAGAATTGTCATTCAAAGAGCCCTTACCACGAATCAGAATATCAGAATAGTCGTTACCCGGCTCACCCGAACGGTTAGTAGCAATTACTCCCGGCAGTTTTCCGGCAAATGTATTGGTTATATTGGCCGTACCTGTTGTTTTTAAATCGCTACCTTTCACCGTGGACACAGAACCGGTTACTGTTGCCTTTTTCTGCACACCATATCCCACTACCACTACTTCCTCCAATGCCTGTGTATCCTCGCCCAACCGGATTTGCTGAACGCCCGCAGTTGCTTTTACTTCTATAGGCTGATAACCGATATACGAAATAACCAAAATAGAACCTATAGGAGCTTCCAAGGTATAGTTACCGTCAAAATCTGTAATTACTCCATTCGTAGTTCCTTTGACAACAACATTGGCTCCGATAATCGGTTCCCCGGTACTTTTGTCAACCACCACTCCTTTCACTGTCTGATTCTGCTGAGAAACAGAATACGAAGCCGTCATCTCACCACTCAAGGATGGAGCAGCAAAAGCTGTCATAGCCCCCAAGCTAAGCATCCCCGCCAACAGGATATGCTTACTTTTTGAATTAGAATTTAAAGTGTTCATTTTAGATTAGAAATATTAAGTTTAACAAAACTGTTATTTAATGATTGCGGCATAGCCACCGCCATCATACATTGTTATCGTAATTTTATCTCCCTGCTTCACTTTCCGTGTCCGACGGGCAACATCATTGGCATTCATGTCCACATAGACACCATCTTCCCAGTAAGTCAGCGTTTTATTTCCTTTTATAAAATCAAGGCCTATTTCGAACTTCTGTCCTTTTTCACCAACCATACCACCGATGTACCAAGTATCTCCGTGACGACGAGCCACTACTACATACTCACCTACAGAAGCTTTCAGCACGCGTGTTTCATCCCATACCACCGGCACTTGAGACAAAAACTCCATACAAACCGGTTCGCGGTAATAGTTGGAAGGAGAGTCGGCAAGCATCTGCAACGGGCTTTCATACACCACGTACATACCCAACTGGTGACAACGAGTACCTACAGAAGCAGGCAGGTTGAACCAAATCTTATGGTCTTTTTCATGGAAATTAATCATAGCACCTGGGGTATAATCCATAGGGCCTGCCACCATACGGGTAAACGGCAAAGTAACATTATGTTTCGGTGTCACGAAGCTCCCCCATTTATGGTTTTCCAATCCGGCCACACCTTCCGAAGTCAATACGTTGGGGAACGTACGCAACCATCCTGTCGGTTTGTAAGCCCCATGAAAGTCCACCAGCATCTTGTGTGCGGCAGCTTTCTTGGCCACTTCATAATAGAAGTCCACCATTTCCTGATCATCACGGTTCATAAAGTCCATCTTGATACCTTTAATTCCCCATTGGCTGAACTTATCAAAAGCCTCGTCTATCTTTTCGCGGAACGGCGCCCAAGACACCCATAAAATCAAATCCACGTTCTTCTTCTTTCCGTATGCCACCAACTCTTCCATATTGATTTCAGGAATCGTTTTAGTCACATCCCATGCTTCCGACCATCCATCGTCAATCACCACATATTCTATCCCATATTTTGAAGCAAAATCAATGTAATATTTATAAGTGTCATTATTGATACCACATTTAAAGTCCACTCCGGTCAAAATCAACGCATTATACCAGTCCCATGCTATCTTTCCGGGATGTACCCATGAATAATCGCCTTCTGCTTCCGGAGCTAATTTATAGATCAATTGGTTGGTTATCAGATTGGCATCATTCTCGGCAACAATCATCGCACGCCAAGGATAATTGCGTGTGCCATTTACACGGGCAATGTAATCAGCACGCTTGGTTGGAAATATCTGACGATCGTCAGTCTTATAGTCTTCCAGTGAAACGGCGGCAAACTTGCCGGCCAGTTCGTTTTTACCTTGCTTGCGCAAGAACATGCCCGGATAGCTTTCCAGGTCAGATTCGCTGATAAAAATACGGGCATTCTCGTCTACCTTTATTAATATAGGAGTACTGCAAAAACGATCTGTACCGATTTCCGAGAGTTTCATCGGTTTGAATAACGGCTGCTGCGCAGAAAGCATACTGCGCTCTTCAGGAAACAACGTATTATAATCTTCCGGAAAGCAATAAGTCACTTCTTCATTCAGCACTTTCAAGGAATCCGGAAAATCTGTATGAAAGCGGTAGGCCAATCCATCATTATAGACACGGAAATACAATTTATAACGATCTGCATCCAGCACCATTTCATTATAATGGTCAATGATTTGTTCGCTCTTCTGGCGCACTATCGGTTTCAACACTTGGTTTTGCGTAAAACGCTCCACTTTCTTCACTTCCATATTTCTTCCGATAACGGTTCCATTGTCGAATGTCATGGAAATGGGAGAAGGGTTCAGAATCACTTTACCATTAAAGGTAACGGAATAAGTGGTATTCGTTCCTGTTTCCACATTAACAGTAATACGAGAGTCCGGGGAATTAACCGTGTAGTTTTCGGCGAAAGCCAGGCTTCCCCATGCCATCATCAGGCATAATAAAGTCTTTTTCATACTTTTAATTTTATGGTTATACTTGCTGCCGACAAAAGTATCCTATCCATTAAAAAGATATGGAATGTATTATCCAAAGTATTAGAAATACCATACAAAAGACTGACTCTATTGTACAAAACACTAGTTCTATTGTACAAAGCAATCACTTAAACACCTAATAATAAAAGACTTATATATAGCCTATAAAAAATAAAGAATATAGTGCAATCAACGGGGCCATCCGGGTCAGAAAGCACGCTTTTACACGTACGTATGTATGGAGCTATACGTATGTATGCACAGGCCTACACATACGTATGTACAGGCTTACGCATACGTATGTAACATCACGTTCCAAAAACAATGATGTTTTTTACCGCTTTTGTTCATAAAAACAAATGTGTCAAAAGCAGGCTAGCTTATCTTATAGCATTACCCCACTTTTGACACATTCCTTTTTTAGCCGTCAGGCTTCACAAAGCGCGTGGCACTTATTTATAAATGGCCTTTTTTCCAGCCAGCAACGTATTCTTCATTAAAGATACAATAGTCATGGGCCCCACGCCACCCGGAACGGGAGTGATATAAGAACACTTCGGAGCCACTTCATCAAATTTCACATCTCCGGTCAATTTGAATCCGGATTTCTTTGTGGCATCCGGCACACGAGTAGTACCCACGTCAATAATCACCGCCCCTTCTTTCACCATCTCAGCCTTTACAAAATTAGGCTGTCCCAGTGCGGCAATGATAATATCAGCCTCCTGACATTCCTTTACCAAATCCTTACTGCGGCTATGGCAAACAGTGACGGTCGCATCGCCCGGATAAGCTTTCTGCATCATCAGGCTGGCCATCGGCTTGCCCACTATATTGCTACGGCCCAATACCACACACTTCTTTCCCTGTGTTTCGATATGGTAACGTTTCAGCAATTCCAGAATACCGTTAGGCGTAGCGGATACATAGCAAGGAAGACCAATGGACATACGTCCTACATTGATAGGATGGAAACCGTCCACGTCTTTACGATAGTCAATGGTCTCAATCACTTTCTGCTCGGAAATATGCTTCGGCAAGGGAAGCTGTACGATGAAGCCGTCCACATCAGCATCCTCATTCAGTTCTCTGACCTTCGCCAGCAGCTCTTCTTCCGTCACATCCGCTTCATAGCGGATCAGACTGGATTTGAAACCACATACTTCACAAGCCTTTACTTTGGCCGCCACGTATGTCTCACTTCCCCCGTCGTGTCCCACGAGGATTGCAGCCAAATGGGGACGCTTGCCACCTTTAGCCACGATTTCGGCAACTTCCGCAGCAATCTCCTGCTTTACCAGTTCCGAAATAGCTTTTCCATCAATTAGTTGCATACTATCTATTTACTTATAAATAATCCATTGGGCAACAAATGTAGCATAAATCAGCCACGTTGCATAACAAAAAAAGGAGAAAGTTACGCACTTTCTCCCTATCTGTTTATTTAAACCTTACTTTTTCAGCTTCGGCATCATCTTGCCCATCTTGCTGCCGGTCACCATCTTCATCATCTTGCGGGTCTGGTCAAACTGTTTCAGCAGGCGGTTCACCTCCTGGATGCTGGTTCCACTACCTTTGGCGATACGCGTGCGGCGGGTTCCGTTCAGAATTTCGGGGTTTGTACGTTCCTGCGGAGTCATGGAATAAATAATCGCTTCAATGCTCTTGAAGGCATTATCATCGATATCAATATCTTTAATCGCTTTGCCCACACCCGGAATCATGGAAGCCAGTTCTTTCAGATTACCCATCTTCTTGATCTGATGAATCTGGCTCAGGAAATCATTGAAATCGAACTGATTCTTGGCAATCTTCTTCTGAAGACGCTTTGCCTCTTCCTCGTCATATTGCTCCTGTGCACGTTCCACCAAAGACACGATATCACCCATGCCGAGAATACGGTCCGCCATACGCGCCGGGTGGAACTGGTCAATAGCATCCAGTTTTTCACCGGTACCCACAAACTTGATAGGCTTGTTCACAACAGTACGGATAGAAAGGGCGGCACCACCACGGGTATCACCGTCCAGCTTGGTCAGCACTACACCGTTAAAGTCCAAACGTTCATTAAACTCACGGGCTGTATTCACCGCATCCTGACCGGTCATGGAATCGACCACAAACAGTGTTTCATCCGGATTGACCGCTTTCTTGATCGCCTCAATCTCATTCATCATCTGCTCGTCGATAGCCAGACGACCGGCTGTATCGACAATGACCAAATCATAACCTTTCGCCTTCGCTTCATGAATAGCGTTCAATGCTATCTGCACCGGATTCTTGCTGTCCAATTCGCTATATACAGGAACTTCGATCTGCTCTCCCAAGACCCTCAACTGTTCGATAGCAGCGGGACGATAAACGTCACAAGCCACCAACAGCGGCTTACGGTTCTTCTTGGTTTTCAACATACGGGCCAGTTTACCGGAGAAAGTAGTCTTACCGGAACCTTGCAGACCTGACATCAGGATAACCGCCGGACGACCTTCCAACACCAATTCGGCAGTCTCACCGCCCATCAATGCAGTCAGTTCATCATGTACAATCTTTACCATCAACTGGCTGGGCTTCACAGCCGTAAGCACATTCTGCCCCAAGGCTTTTTCTTTCACTGTATCAGTAAAACCTTTGGCGACTTTATAGTTCACATCAGCATCCAACAAAGCTTTACGCACATCCTTCAACGTTTCCGCTACGTTAATCTCGGTGATTTTCCCTTCACCTTTCAGAATCTTAAAAGACCGTTCCAGTCTCTCACTTAAATTATCGAACATATATCTTTAATTATAAATTACGAATTATGATTGTCTGCCATTCTTCACTAACCTTCAGAATAACAACAGGGTGCAAAAATACAAAAAACTTATGAACCTTATATCTTTTTATTCTGCCATTTTGCTTTTTTCAAATAAATAATGCTGCTCAGTAACAACAAACTATAGTAAACCACCTCTATGGAGAAACAAATCGAAACCGGTGCTTTCACCACCATACCTATCCACAGGATGTAAAGGGTATAAAATACCAAAGTTCCCATCTCCAGCACCAAAGCGGCCTGTGTGTTCCCCGTGCCCGAAATGGCATTGAAATAGATATTGGCCACCGATGCAATCATCATCGCTCCGGCAATGACATACAACGAAGGAACAGACTCCACCAGCAGCGCCGGTTCATTGGTGTAAACCGAAAGCATGGCATGAGGAAAAAGCACCACCACCGCCACACAAACCACCATAATGAGAAACGACATCCGGGCTATACGCCAAATCAAACGCATAACATGGGCTATTCCTCCCGCACCAATCAGATTGCTGACCAAGGAATTGGCTGTGGTGGACAATGCCTGAACCGGAATGAGCATCACGATATAGATACTACGCACAATATTGGCTATCGCCAACTCCCGCTGTCCCAACCGTTCTATCGCAATGAAAAAGACAAACCAGGTAGCCATGGCCAGAAAATATTGTATCATAGTAAAACACGATATACTCAGAATCTTTCCCAATAAAGAAAAATCAATCCGCTGCCAATGATTTAATCCGAATTTCTTGAAATCTATCTTGGCATAGGTGTAAATCAAGAAGAAAACCAACGAAGCGGCTTCAGCCATCACCGAAGCAACAGCCGCACCTTTAATCCCCATTTCCGGCATTCCGAACTTACCGAATATCAGCATATAATCCAGCAACACATTCACCAATGCCATGACCACTGCATTCATGGTCAGCACTTTAGTACGTGTGATACCAATATACAACGCACGAAACATCACATTGACAAAGGCGAAGAAAAAGCCGAAGATACGCCAGTTGAGGAATTCCATCGTAGCATCGAAGATGGAATCGGACGAAATGAGCAGACGGACTATGGACGGGGCCAGCAGACGCGTCAGCCCGAACACCACCACCGCCAGCCCCAGCAAAAATGTCCCTCCCTGTATCATCACGGGACCCACATCTTTGTAACGGCCTTCTCCATTGCGACGGGCAATCAAGATTTGCGAACCGACACTAAAACCGAAAGCAATAGTGAAGACACAGATGTAAAACAATCCACCCATGGCAGAAGCTCCCAACTCGACTTCCCCTACCCTGCCCAGGAAAGCCGTATCCGTCACATTGATAATGTTTTGTGCCAATAACCCGAGAAAAATCGGATAACTTACATTCCATATTTCTTTGTTGGTGTACATATAAAAATTTGCATTGAGTAAAAGAGTTACAAAGATACTATATTCTTTTCAATCCAGTGTCCTGAACGGAGTGAAGAATCCGTAAACTGACAAAGAATTTATTGGGGAGATAAACATTCCGAAACAAATATATCAGAAAAAAGTGCATAATATATAAAATAGAACATTCGGCATCCAGAAAAAAATAGTTTCCATTGAAACAGTTGGTTTTTCCAATAGACTACACAAATAATTGCACAAAAGGTTTGCCCGTGTGTTATTTTATCCTACCTTTGCACCCGCAAACAAAAAATTAAGTAATAAATGAAGAAACTATTATTAATTGGCGCAGCGACGCTAATCGTTTCAAATCCAACTTTCGCAGGAGGTATCCTGACTAATACAAATCAACATGCAGCTTTTCTTCGTATGCTATCCCGTGGTGCCACTACAGAAATAGATGGAGCTTTGTCTAATCCTGCCGGACTGGCTTTCTTGCCGAAAGACGGATTCCATGTAGGACTGAGCATTCAGAGTGCTTACCAGACGAGAAATATTGATGCCAGCTTTATGACATACAATGGCATTAGTGCCACAGGTCCTACCGTGGCAGACAAGCCTTTCGAAAAATATTATGAAGGAACAGCCGCTGCACCGATTATCCCCAGCCTTTTTGCCGCATATAAAAAAGGAGACTGGACAATTTCAGGATTCTTCGCTATCACTGCCGGAGGCGGAAAAGCATCTTTTGATGACGGATTACCTATGTTCGAATCTGCGGCCATGGCCGGTATTTTTAAGAATAGTGTGAAAGCACATCAGACAAATCCACAAAGTCCGATAATCGTTCCTGGCATGTATGATATCACAAGCGCCATGGATGGCAAACAATATATTTACTCTTTGCAGTTGGGACTATCTTACAAAGTCACCGAATGGCTTTCTGTATTCGGTGGAGGTAGAATGAACTACTTTACCGGTGGCTACAAAGGCTTTCTGAACGCCATTGTAAAAGGAACAGACACAAATCTGTTGCCACTTGCTTTGGATTGTGATCAAACCGGTTGGGGACTTACTCCTGTTATCGGCTTGGACGCCAAGTTGGGAAAGCTCAACATCGGTGCCAAATACGAATTCAAGACAAATCTAAACATTGAAAATAATACGAAAAATATAGAATATCCTCGGACTCCTGAAGGTGAAGCAATGATAGCCCCTTACAAACACGGTGTGAATACTCCCAATGATATCCCTGCCATGTTCTCTATTGCAGCCGCCTACGAATTCCTTCCGACACTTCGCGCTTCTGTAGAGTATCATTTCTATGATGACAAAAATGCAGGTATGGCCAATGTACCGGGAACAGAAATCGGGAAACAGAATTTTCTGACCAAAGGAACCAATGAATACCTGGCAGGTATCGAGTTTGACGTAACCAAACAACTGACCCTCAGCTGCGGCGGACAAATCACAGACTATGGATTGGCCGACGGCTTCCAGTCAGATACCAGTTTCTCTTGCGACTCTTACACTTTAGGATTCGGAGCAAAAATAAAAATGAACCAACATCTCAATTTGAATGTAGGTTACATGTGGACTAATTATGAAGATTATACCAAAACATCTTCAAACTATAACGGAACCAAATTACCGGGAACAAACGTATACAGCCGTACCAACAAAGTATTCGGTTTAAGTGCAGATTATAGTTTCTGATTTCAAATAAATTATGTAATTTTGCCGACTGTTTATAACAACCCTTTAAATTATGAGAAAATATTTATTTCTATTCACACTTTTACTACAGTCGGCAAACAACTTTGCTCAAGACAAAGATTTCAATTACAAGTTTTATGGACAAGTCCGTACCGATTTCTATTACAATAGTCGTGCCAATGAAGAAACTGTTGACGGGCTTTTTTATATGTATCCCAAAGACAAAGTGTACGATGCAGCTGGTAAAGACCTGAATGCGACAGCCAATGGAAGTTTTTATACTTTATATACCCGTTTGGGAATAGATGTACAGGGGCCCAGGTTGGGGGAAGCAAAAACCTCTGCAAAAGTAGAAATGGACTTCCGCGGATCGGGAACAACTTTCTCCACTGTACGTCTGCGCCATGCCTATATAAACCTTGATTGGGGAAAACCATCTTTATTGTTGGGACAAACCTGGCATCCATTATATGGTGACGTTGCTCCACAAATTCTGAATCTGAATATGGGAGCTCCTTTCCAGCCATTCAGCCGTGCCCCACAAATACGCTTCCGCTACAAAGCCGGTGATGTACAACTGACAGGCGCAGCTATCTGGCAATCTCAATATCTATCTCAAGGCCCTGATGGCAAAAACCAGAAATACATAAAAGGAAGTTGCATACCCGAAATTTATATCGGTGCAGATTATAAAAGAAGCAACTGGTTAGTGGGAGCAGGCATTGAAATGATTTCATTAAAACCGCGTACTCAATCGGTGGTAGAAGATAAAGTTTACAAAGTGGATGAGCGTGTCACTTCCCTGTCTTACGAAGTTCACATGAAATACACTTCTCCCCTATGGTATGTGGCAGCAAAAAGTATTTTGGGTTCCAATCTTACACAAGTATCCATGTTGGGCGGATATGGTGTAAAATCCATTGATGCACGTACAGGTGAACAAGAGTATTCCCCCAACCGCAATTCCAGTTCATGGCTGAACATTGCATACGGCAAGAAATGGAAGCCGGCTGTTTTTATAGGCTATATGAAGAATTTAGGAACGAGTGACGAAGTAAGTAAAATGTACGGCACAGGAACCAATGTAGATCAATTGGTAAGCACCAGCGCAGAATTAACCTATAATGTACCCCACTGGAAATTGGGAGTTGAATACAATCTTACTTCTGCATGGTATGGTTCCATGAAAAATTCTAATGGAAAAATCACCGATACACATTCTGTTTCAAACAACAGACTAGTAGCAACAGCATTATTCATGTTCTAAAAAACACAGAATAAGAAATTATAAAAAAGGCAGCTGATTAAGCTGCCTTTTTTATATATAATAAAGAATTAATTATTCACCTTTGATAGCTGCAACACCCGGAAGAATTTTTCCTTCAATTGCTTCCAACAAAGCACCGCCACCGGTAGAGATATAAGAAACTTGGTCAGCCATGCCGAACTTGTTGATACAAGCTACAGAGTCACCACCACCAATCAATGAGAACGCACCGTTCTTAGTTGCTTTAGCGATAGCTTCAGCGATAGCACGTGAACCAGCAGTAAAGTTATCAAATTCGAATACACCTGCAGGACCGTTCCACAGAATAGTCTTGGCATCTTCGATAGCAGCTGCAAATGCTTTATGAGTTTCAGGACCTGCATCCAATCCTTCCCATCCATCAGGAATATTATTAGCAGGAACAACCTGAGTATGAGCATCGTTAGAGAATGCATCAGCAGCTACACAATCAGTGCCCAATACCAAGTTCACACCTTTAGCTTTAGCCTTAGCAATGATATCAAGAGCTAAATCCAATTTATCATCTTCTACGATAGAGTTACCAATCTTTCCACCTTGAGCTTTTGCGAAAGTATAAGTCATACCACCACAAAGGATTAAGTTATCCACTTTATCCATCAAGTTTTCAATGATGCCAATCTTGGTAGATACCTTAGAACCACCCATGATAGCAGTAAACGGACGTTTGATATCTTTCAGGATATTATCAACTGCTTGAACTTCTTTTTCCATCAAGTAACCCAGCATTTTGTTGTCTGCATCGAAATAGTCAGCAATAACAGCTGTAGAAGCATGTTTACGATGAGCTGTACCGAATGCGTCATTGATATAGCAGTCAGCGTATGAAGCCAAAGTCTTGGCAAATTCTTTCTGAGAAGCCTTCATCGCCTTCTTGGCATCTTCGTATGCAGGGTCTTCTTTGTCAATGCCAACAGGCTTTCCTTCTTCTTCAGGATAGAAACGCAAGTTTTCCAACAACAAGACTTCACCCGGTTTCAAAGCAGCCGCAGCATCACCAGCTTTCGCACAATCAGAAGCAAATTGAACAGGTACACCCAATTTTTCAGAAACAGCATCGACAATCTGGCTCAATGAATATTTAGCATTTACCTTACCTTTGGGTTTACCCATGTGTGACATGATAATCAAACTGCCACCATCAGCCAGCACTTTCTTCAGTGTAGGAAGAGCACCACGGATACGAGTATCATCAGTAATTTTACCATTTTCGTCCAAAGGTACATTGAAGTCCACACGGACAATTGCCTTTTTACCGGCAAAGTTGAATTTGTCAATTGTCATCATAATTTCTTATTTTTGTTTATAGTGTATAAATACAATCTCGGTTATTTTGAGTGTTGCAAAGTTACTAATATTTTTTATTAGCAGTGTGTCAGGATAGTAATAATTTTACCTGAAATAAAAAAAGAGGGTAAAAACCACTTTTTTTCACAATCTTAGAGCCTGTTTAAATTTTCTTCAATAATAATTTTATTGCTGAAATTTTGACCATTTCCTCTCCCGAATCGAATGTTAGTTCATAGTTCCTAGAGCCTCCTGTCATTTTCCATCTATGAAAATGTTCTTTCCACAATCCATCTTTTGTGAATAGGTTTGAATCCCTGTTCTTTGTATGCGCTAATAACCACCCGAATTGTATAACCGAATTGAATGAAGCCTTATATATAATAATGTGTAAAACCACATCCATGCCGTCCGGCATCCGGCTCCGGCAGTTGATTCAGAATCAGCCT
>BLLV01000213.1 GCA_011959205.1 Bacteroidaceae bacterium | reverse complement strand
ATCTCTTGGTAAGAGATATACATCTGTATTTGCAAATTAAAATAAATAACTGATAATAAGCAATAAAAAGCAAGGATTACTTTTATATTTAACAAATAAAAAGCTATTTAAATTAATGTTTACGACATATTGCCTGCCTTGACTACAATACTATAACCGTCTGTAAATCTACCTTTTATAGCAGTTTTGTCGATCTCTTACCAAGAGACCGACAAAACTGCTATAAAAACATGTATAAATGCTAGATAGGATGAAACTCAAACAGTATGTTTTTCTGCTTTCTTTTCTGCTTCTCAGCAGTCCTTTTTTGAAAGCCCAGGACTTTGCCCTGAAGAGCAATCTCCTTTATGACGCCACGGCGACTATCAATATAGGAGCGGAAGTGGGTCTCTCTTCCCGATGGACACTGGATGTGTCCGGCAATTTCAACGGTTGGACCATGTCTCATGAGCGTCGGTGGAAGCACTGGATGCTGCAGCCCGAAGCACGCTACTGGTTCTGCCAGCGTTTTGGCGGACACTTTTTGGGTATGGAGGCACACGGCGGTCAGTTCAATGTGGGTGGGCTGAATAACAGCATTCATTTTCTGGGCACCCATGTTTCCCGTTTAAGTGACGAGCGCTTCCAAGGTTGGTTTGTGGGTGGCGGTGTGACCTACGGGTATGCCTGGATGTTGGGTCGTCATTGGAATCTGGAGGCTGAGATCGGTGTGGGATACTCCTACACCCGTTATGACACCTACCGGTGTGCCGGTTGCGGCAAGAAGACGGAAGAGGGAAAGCGTCATAACTACTACGGCCCCACAAAGGCGGCGCTGAGTCTGGTTTATATATTTTAAAGAAAGGAGTAACGCATGAAAAATCGTATACACACCTGTTTTTCCGCACTGGCAGTACTGCTTTGTTGCGGTGTGTGGACCGCCTCCGCGCAGGAGGCATCCGTTCAAGATGCTTCCGTTCAAGGTTCGTCCGGCCTGAAAGTGAGCGGGGTCACCCTTACCCATACTCCGGAGGATTCACTTTCGGTGGGCATTACATGGGACCTTTCGAATGTCCGCCCGTCTTCCAACCATGCGGTGGTGCTCACCCCGTATGTGGTTCATGGCACAGACTCCGTGGAGCTCCCTTCGGTGGGCATCTATGGCCGCAATCGTTATTTATATTATGTACGTGCGGGCGAGAGCCGGCTGACCGGAGCCTCCGAGCATAGTTTCCGCGTCAAGGGCTGTCCCTCTTCATTGCCCTATACCGCCTCTGTGCCCTACGCCGGGTGGATGGACGGTTCCGAACTGAAAGTCGCCTCACGCACCTATGGCTGTTGTTCCGACATTTTGGATGAGGGCAGCCACCTGCTTGCCTCTTACGCCGAGCCGGTGAAAGAAATCATCTGGGCTCCGGATCTTGCCTATATCACCCCTGCCGCCGAGACCGTGAAGAACCGCGACCTTCAGGGTCGTGCCTACATCGACTTCCCGGTGAACGTGACCGAGATCCGTGCGGACTACCGCGGCAACGCCGCCGAACTGGCGAAGATCCGTGCCACGATCGACTCCGTGCGTCAGGACAAGGATATCACGCTGACTTCTCTGAGCATCAAGGGATTCGCATCTCCCGAAGGCTCGTATGCCGCCAACGAGCGTCTGGCACGCGGGCGTACCCTCTCGCTGAAGAGCCATGTGGAAAAACTGTATGCTTTCCCGAAAGACTTCATCAAAACCTCGTGGGAGGCGGAGGACTGGGCAGGCTTGCGTGAATACGTGGCAGGCTCGCCGTTGAAGAACTGGGATGCCATTCTGGCGATTATCGACGGTGACTTGAAGCCGGATGCCAAGGAGTGGAAACTGAAATCCACCTATCCTGCGGACTACCGCACCTTGCTTGCCGAGGTTTATCCGGGTCTCCGCCATTCGGATTACCGGGTGGACTATGTGATCCGTCAGTTCAGTGATGTGGAGGAGATCCGCCGTCTGGTGGTGAGCGATCCTCAGAAACTGAGCCTGAACGAGTTCTATATTGCCGCACAGAGTTACGAGGCCGGCAGCGAAGATTTTATCCGTGTGATGGAGACGGCGGTGAAGGTCTATCCGGATGATGCGGTGGCGAACCTGAATGCCGCGAATGCCGCTTTGCTGCGGAAGGATGCCGAATCGGCAGCCCGTTATCTGCAGAAGGCGGGCGATGGCCTCGAGGCCGGGAAGGCTCGCAAGGCATTGGAGGAGCTTCGTGCGCTGGGAGAGAACTAAAAACAAATGACTACTAACTTTTTAATACATATTATAATGAAGAAGAGAAATTTTTTATTCGGAGCGTTGGCAGCCTTGGCTATGATGGGATGCTCGGACAATGA
>BLLV01000212.1 GCA_011959205.1 Bacteroidaceae bacterium | reverse complement strand
TCCATATTCCTTCGGTTTTGCCACAAAGGAACGAAATTTATACCGCTTTTCCTAATGGATTGGGAATTTAATACTGTTAAAAACCTGTCAGACAGCCATATAAAATACGACAGAAAGCAAATGTATTCATATAGAATTCTTCACCTATATAAAAAAGCGCAATTTGATAAAAGTGTATCAAAATTGCGCTTCCATTTTGAAAAATAAATCCTTATATTTAAGATATCAAAATAATTAGTTATTCATCACATCACGGACACAACGGACATGATATCTTTGAGGACCACTCCCACTCTGATTAGTATTAATAGTTCCCCGATTCGGAAAAAAGCCAAAGAATCGTCTTGTATTGGGCGTATTACCAGTTTTGTTATTTTTATTATCATAATGCTCCTGTGTACAAGACATCCAAGCATCCTGATCAATTGTACCTGACAGCAAGCCCTGACGCCGCATCATTACCAGTTCCTTTTGATTAGGAACACGCCAGCCACGACTATCTCCATCTTGAGAATATCCTCCGCAAATAGAGTTATTATTACAAGCCGTCTCCCAAACAGAGGAGCTATATCCGATCAAATTAGATCCATCAATTGTTAATGATGTCCCACTAACAGTGGTATTAATGGAGTTACAATCTGCTGTGGCCACTTCAAATGCTGCTGCAGGCTGGTTTGTAGCAGATTGTACATCATGAGCAGGCAATGCTTCTGATTGTGGAGCACGCTTGCAAGCATCTTCATAATAAGCCAAAGTGAAAATATGATTCTCATAAGTATATGCCGGTGTTACCGGATCGGTATCAATGACCCGCTTCATATTAACACCCAAGTTGCGCACACATCTTATTTGCCAAGCACCCACACCCCAATTACTAACAAGCCAATCGGAAGTAGAAGTTCCCTCTTCAGCCCATACAACTTTTCTATCACTCGAAGCATAATGAAAACGAGTATTATAATCAGACGAAGTTTCATTATAAGTATCTTCATGTTTAAACCCATAGGTGGGAACTTCATCAAAATTCATCAGACGTTGTGACTGAGGCATAACGGCACGTCCCAAAATAATACGCGCATATTTTCCCGTAGTAGGCACATACCATTTCACCTCATCTACATCTATATGTCCATTTCCGTTTTCATCACGGTTTCGTGACATGCAAGCTGTAATTACATCATACTGGAGAGCATTCCTATTAGGAAAAGGATTATAATCATATATATTACTTTGGTTATTATTAGTATAAATGCCAGTAGTAATACTAGCCGGCATAAATATCGGTGCATTTTTACTCTCTTCTCTTAATTGAGCTGTGTTTATTGCACCTCGTTGAAACGAACTATAACAGTCCTTTTCTACTCCATCTATCATAACCTTTTGCACAGCAGCCACACTATTCCAGTCATGTCCATCTAAATTATTAATATTACCATCGGTAAGATAATACCATACGTTATAACGCCCATTATCTACATTGGGGTTACTCAAAGAACTCCACGCCTTTTGTGACCAAGCAAGATTCAATCCGAATGTTTCATTCTCACGTTCCACTCCTAAAGCCGTATGATTCGGCGTATGATTATCAGCTGAATAATAAGTCAAAATGGAATTTTGTGAAATCATATACTTGGAATTCAAATAAAGACTCTCACGATCTGCAGAAAGATGACGGTTGTTACAAGCAATCCATACAATACGGGGTGCCTGATTGACATACGCACGCCAACCTTTTTCTACGGTTCCCCTGTCACCATCCTCTCCATCAGATTCAACGTCTCCTATACCTGTATGATACACATATTCATCTATAAATACCGTGTACCACAACTGAGTCTCATCATTTTCATCATAACTCACCAGATTTCCGTTTGAATCAATGCCTGAATATTTTTTCGGATCGGCCAATTGTTCAAGCGTCCAAATATTCTCTTCCGATTCATCCTCCGAGTCTTTGTAACAACGAAGAACAGTTTTATCTGTAGTAGGTTTGAAACGAATCCATTTATAAAATTGATCTTCAGACAATTTACCAGCTTCATCTTCTTTCGTTCCGCCTTCCCGATAATCATCAGCATAATACGAATAAACCATATCATTGTATGGAGCCTCAATCATCCATCTCAGATCTTCGCGTTCCGCATAACTCAGCTGAATATTAAAGGTTGCATAATGCGCATCCACTTCTATCCGCCCGGTGTTTTGCACATCGGTCACATCCCCCTCCGCTCCCGGCTGGTTTTCACCGTTATTAAATGCTTCCACAATAATGTTGTTCAAGCTGTTCACCTTTACATTATAAGTATATTTCATATTGCGACGACAATTAAAGTCAGCCGCTCTTTTCACCTCAGTATCGCCCTCAATATAACCCAGATGCACTGTATAGTTAGCATATCCTTCACGGCGTACCGCACCCGAGGTTCCCTCTGCTACCGGTTCTTCCCCACCCGGATCACCTTCTGCCGGAACCATCCAATATGTTACTTTCAAACGGAAAGTGACATAAGATGCAAAGTTTCCGGTATTTGTTCCCGGATTGCCGGGGAGAGGTGATTCAGCGGTTTTACTCAAGCTTTTATAGAGAGATGTATTTTCTTGGTAAGATTCACCATTCGAATCTGTCAGATCATTTTTCCATTCACGTTCACGATCTGCATAAAAAGAATCTGCGTCCGGATTCACACCTATATAATCATTTTCTGCAAGCGGTTCATATTCAACCGCCTTTTGCTTATTTTCAAATTGATAAAAATCAAATGAACGGCCTGTTGCTATTCCGCCAATTGCAGTAGTCTCCCCAATAGCACTGGTCAGATTTCCAACAGGAGTAAAGTCGTATGACAAATTGGATGTTCCATGATTGGAACTATATCCCTCCCGTTCTCCAAAATAGGTGGACACATCTGCTGCATTTCCCTCTCTCTCTTGTAAATAGGTTATAATAGGAGTATTGTGCACCTGCCAACTGACCGGCTCCACAATGACATGCTCTGCGGCTGCGATATTGAACTTCACATAAGAGATCATACGTCGCAAATGAATATTTCCTGGTAACGTCGTTGTACTTTCCTTTGAAGCAGGAATGTAAACAGACATCGGATTGCCTTCCTCATCATACCATGAAGCAGGATCGGATATAGAACTGCCTTCGCTTTCATAATATGATCCGCTCATTGCCAGATTACTACTAGCTGAGAAATCAATACTGGAAGGATCGGTCAGCATAAAGGAGATACTTTTATATTTCTCCCATGTATCCGATTCATTCAAAAGGGCACTCAAGGAACCTCCATGATTTGTTTCAAATCCTACCGCTTCCCGAAGTTCTTCATTATCTGTGATACCATAATTATCATTCACATTAGCGACAGCCACAATGTAACTTCGTCCTGATTTCGTTTCTATCTGCAATTTCACACCTACATGCGTGGTGGCTGGTGTTTCTAATTCCGATTCAGAAAACAATTTGTTATAAGTACATTTCCCAGTGGCAACATTATAAATACCCACCCACAAATTATTTATTTTATTGGCATTAGCATCTGTCATTGCAGCACGTGACACACCTTTCATCTCATTCAGGTTCACAGAAAGAGACAACAAGGCAGGTGCTCCCTCTATGCCGTCTGTTTGCGAGTTGTAAAGCTGATCATCCTGACAGGATACGGCCATTGCCCCAACCATACAAGCCAATAACAGGAGAACTGTTTTTCTATATATATACTTTAGATAATTCATAATTTGTCAGAAGTTTATCATTATTCAAAATTAGGGATGCCAGCCTGTCCATGCCCCATGGGACAAAGAGTATAAACCAATTCCATATTACCTGATGACGCACTTTTTATTTCATACCGGTAAATGTGGTTACGGAGCAAAGACTGCGTATATGCATTCAAACGAAATGAATATTCCGCAGATGCAGGTGTTGATCCTTCCGGATTGCTCACCGTGATATTTACCACTGGACTATAATCATTATTTATTGCACACTCGCTGACATACAGGGTATATCTGGGATATTCGGAAGTTTCTCCATCCTCGCTAAAATCCCCATCTTCAAAAAAGAGTATATTTGAATCATCAACCCATCCCGGACTATCAGGTAAAGTAGGATCAACAACCTGTGTTTCATTCACATTCCAGTCGGAATTATTTCCGATAATACTTGGCCAGTAAGTCCCTGTGGAATGATAACCGGACAAACTTACCCCCGTAATGGAAGCATCCGGATTCAACACACCGATCTTGTCTATAATCTCAATCTTTGCCACTGAACGGAGCATGTTAATGCTACCAAGCTTATAAGGTTTTTCCATTGATGAGTTCAGAACAGCCTCATCCTTCGGATTGAAAGAATAAGTCTGCATACCCACCATGGGGATGTACATTTCATTATTTTGCCCTGTCGGCAAGGTGTAACATCGCTTCATTACCTCATCCAGTCTTGTTTTCAATGGTTCGAAAGTTCCATAATCTGTGTTGAAGTTCTTCCAGTTAGCAAGTATCACTAATTGAAAAACGGTACGTGGCTGTTGGAATCTTACAGTATAATGAAATTCTGTTCCATTACTGGTTTCCACCTTTTGAATCAAAGCCAGCTCACCATTATTGGTTAAATCCTCATACAGATAACCGGATGCAGGATCAAAAGCTAAAATACGATAATCCCTCTGATTAATATCAATTTCATTCTCCCGTCCTGTTCCGACTTCTGTAACATGATTATCCTCCACAGCCCCCCGTGCACCGCCTGTCTGCGTCTTTCGGGCAACGAGGGTAAATTTCACCGTCAGTTTCTTTGCAGGCTGTGCATCATCATCCGAATCGGTGATGCAGGAAGCACAAAGGCTTCCTGCCAGCACCACAGTGAGGGCATATTTTAATATGTGTTTTATCATCATCATTCTATGATATTTTTAGGTTTATAAGTCCGTGTTCTGAAGAACTATATGCCATGAATTAATAAATATACCCGCATTGATATACCAATTATAATCAGGATCGGGATCAGGATCGGGGTCAGGATCGGGGTCAGGGTCAGGATCAGGATCGGGATCAGGATCAGGATCGGGGTCAGGATCGGGGTCAGGGTCAGGATCGGGGTCAGGGTCAGGATCGGGATCAGGATCAGGATCAGGATCGGGATCAGGGTCTTCACCACCTTCAATCGTGAAGGTCAGGTAATATTCATCCTCACGGTTCAGGTACTCCTGCGCGCTCATCGGCTGCGAATACTGGTCCTTTGCCATCACCAAGTAGTCAATCAGCAGAAGGTCTATTATCACCTTGCCCGTAGCGGCATCCTTCACCACCAGGCGCATGTTGGAATCTTCCATCAGCCTGCCCGTTGTCATGGACACGTAGAAGCGGCTTTCATCCTCTTCGTCGGAACGAACATCCTGCCACGGATGGTAAGTGATGGATTCATCTGCCAGCAGCGAGTTGTCGTAATTCATCTTGCCATTGGCATCGGTGATGGTGAACACAAACGAAGCCGGATCCAGCGGACGGCCGTCCTTGTGGCGAAGTTCCACATGGATGCGGTTGGTGTTCTTCATCAACGGGATGGTGCCCACATCCACCGTGGTGCCGTACACTTCGGGCAGTTCAACCCGCATCATGCCATGGAACAGCGGCGAGAGATCCTTGTCGCTGTAGGCACCTTCGCTGCCCGCCACGCGGTTCATCAGCGCTATCAGGTCGCTTAGCGTGTTCACCCTGTCACGAGAGGGAATGTCGAACGAGCCCTCACCGCCGCCCCATGCCACCAGGTCATACTGTCCCGCAGGAAGCGGAAGCTCCATGGTGTAGCCGGGACGCGGCAATGCATCGCCGCTCTCGGTACCGCTCCATACCAGGTTGCCGGACGAATCGAACGCATACAGACGCACAGAATTCACCTGCTGGGCAAACTCGTCGGTCCAGCGCATATTCAGGTCATAGCTGAACTTCACGCGGTAGGTCACCGAACAGTCGCCCTCGTAGTCATAGATGGCATCGTCGCACGAAACCGTCCCCATAACTGCAAGCAGCGCAAACAGTACCTGCCACAGCGTTTGTATATTAAAAAGTTTCATAATCGTTTATTTGTTGTTATAGTCTGTTTCTGTTAGAAAGGATGAGGTTGTGCCTTTGTCTCGGCAAGTCTACCGGAGGCCGGCACAACCTCAACCTGTATAGGCGTTATTTTAAGTCTACGCTTTGGTTTACTACATGCCAATGTAAAGTATGAATATCAGCACCTACCCAATAAGTTACATTCTCTGATGGAGTCGGTATCAAAGGTTCATTACCGTCCACTCCATTTGCCAATCCGCTGATGCTGTTAATGGTCAACACATAGGAATGATTACGGACAACACCGTATGTACCATTTACAGCTGCACCTTCAACCAATCCACTATGATGTTCTATGGGCACAGCAAAAAAAGCCTTACTTTCATTGTATTTAATGGCAGAAGGAATTGTCATAGCAAGTGCATCGTTGGCTGCTGACACATTCTCTATTGTATTAAGCTGCATTGGTTCTGCATTGGGTGCCGACCTGTAATACAAAGCTTCAATTCCAGTACTATTCAGTTGAAGTTCATAGCGACTTGAAGATTGTTTACCATCTCTATGTACCAATTCAAATTTGTCCTTCCCAGCAACCGTTGTACATTCAGCATCTGTATAAATCAGATTTTGTGCTACATACATTGCAGCCACCACATTTTCTTCACTATTATAAAGGGCATCATTAAAATAATAAAATGTTTTACCTTCCGGAAAACCATCAACAGTTCCTGTACCATCTGCATTTGCAGCAACCTTATATTTACCACAAATAAGCACATATGTCATTGTTGCATATTTATTCCAATTGTCGGGATCATTATATTTTACAGGACGGCTGGTATTTTCCAAACAATAGTCTATATCTCCAAATTTTTTTTGTGCGTCAGTATACTTAATATATTTTAAAGCATATTCTTTTGTTTTCTCCTCCGTATCAACATCATCACCATACATAGGGAATTTAGCATCCGAATTTCCAGCCCCTATTTCTTGTACATTATTTCCTGCTACATAAGAATAAGAGAGTGCCCAATAAGAACGATGGACATCGTCACCACTTGGGAATGCCCAATCCCAATTAGTAGGTTTGTTTTCTGGTAGATATTTTACCAAGAACATTTCTTTTTCTGTTCCACTCAATCCCCATCTCGCATTATCAATATCAAACACCAAATACTTATTTCCAGCTACTTCTACCGGTTTATTGTTTGCTGCTAATGTTTGTCCTTTTTTTACCTTTACTTTTACAGCCATACGTTCCAAATAAACGGTTGTATTGGAGCTAGCGGCTTTTGCCTCGGCTTCTGTCTCTTTAAAATCTTTTTCAGAGACAGGAGTAGCAACAACCAAATTACCATCCTTATCGTAATACACAGAGTTATTCATGGTAAATCCATTATCTGTCTTATAGTTTGACCGGAATGCGGATTTCCTTACGTCAATCAACGGACTACGCAAATTGTTTTCATCTTGCGGATTTGCATAAACCATCACATAGGCCGGTCTTTCCGTAACAGTACGATCCAATTTCACAGGCACTACGCCCTGGTACATATATTTATGATCACCAGATATTTGTTGTCCGCCATCTGGTAGCATACCATTCAATTTTTCACCCTCAACGCTGGTATGAGCCAAGACGAGTCCACCTTTACTATAAAAGACAAACAATAATTTATTTATTGAATTTTCATCTACTGTTCCATTAGTTCCATCTGTGCCCAGGTCAAATTCCCCTTCTCCTGCACCAAAAGCACGACCGCCTATTCCATTACCCGGCATTGCTATACTGATTTTAGCATAAACCACACCATCTTCCGGAACGGAAAAGCCATTGTCTTTCTCAATTTCATTGTCCGAGCATCCCATCATAGCCAAGGCTGCCAACGCTCCGAATAAAAAAT
>BLLV01000211.1 GCA_011959205.1 Bacteroidaceae bacterium | reverse complement strand
GTCACCGATATCGGCATTGGATGTATTGCCTACAAACGACGTAGCCCTGATGACGACTTGGTACGTTTTTTTATAGGCTTCGTCTGATGTAAATTCCTGTTTAAAATAAAGTATCCCGTTTTTAAGTTGAAAGAGGTTTGCGTTTTTTCCGCTGAGCGTAATATTGTCATCGCTTATATTTTGATTGACTCGTACACTCCCCACAAATCCTGCTTCTGACGCAGAGGAAGTTCGAAGTATTTTTGAAGCGGCGATTTCTTTGGCGCCCCAATCTAAGTTGACGATCGCTTCTGAACTGCCAGTTGGCCCTGTAATTTTAAACGTGTTTGAGCTAATAATACCATCACCATTGAGGTCTGCTTGATGTTTGTTTTCCGCTATGCGAAGGTGTGGTGAGTTGTTCTCTAGTCTTTTCTCCGTTGCGTTATTTGGTGACCATGTTCTATTTGTTTCGTTGATCTTGTATTGAATCTCTTTTAATTCATTTGTGTTCCCCCAAACCACACTTCCGGTTTCGTTGTTTAGCTTTTCGGCACTCCGCGCTTTCCAGCTCGCTCCGCTTTCGACTACTGGTGAAATTGTGTATAAAGTGTCGGTTTGGTTTGGGAGCGCAAAATATGTCAGGCCGTCCTTGCTTTGAAGAAGACTGGTTTGTCCGTTTGAATTCTTGAGAATATTGCTGTAGGTCAGTGCCATGATTGCTTTACCTGCTGATTCAGCTGAGAGTTGTCCTTCTCTCCCCTTAGCCATGGTCGTCCCTTGGCGCCATGTGCAGTTAGTTTTTCTTTATGACTCGTTTTAGGATTTGTTCATTTTTTGCCCGTTACCAGCGTAAGTTAGTGGCCTCTTTTACGTTGAAAGTATGGTTAGCAAGATTCTGCGGTGGGCAGTCTTTCGCCGGATTTTCTTTTGTATGTTTGAATTGCGGCGCGACTGGCGAACATGGAGCTGCTGAACATGGTCCACAGCTCAGTGACAGCCTGTTGCCGTTGTCTATCTCCTCTGCTAACTATTTTTTCGTCTCGGCTGGGATCCCGGAGGCGGGATGCTGGAACCACGCCCCGATCGTGCAGGTTCCTGCACCGGCTTTGAAGGCATGAGCAGAGCCTGGTTGCGGGTCTGCCCAGGAGCGATCGACATCAATTTGCGTGAGGGAAACCTTAATGTCGTACTGCTCAAACCGACCCGTCGCAAGACATTGTCCTTGCGCTTTTTGGCTCCAGCAGGTCTGTCGGTTGTTGATGTGGGCAATAGCTTCGCCTGTTGGGCAGCGAACCAGCCGGGGGTCTAGCTCACTCAAGTTGTGCTGGTCCGCGTGATGCTGATGTCCGTTGCGCTGATTCACTAGCCGTTGTGGTTTCTGACCTCTGCCACCA
>BLLV01000210.1 GCA_011959205.1 Bacteroidaceae bacterium | reverse complement strand
AAAGAAAGGAGAAATATATAGCATAAACAATGAGGAATATACAATAGCTGAAATGAAAGAATGTATTGGACAGGCTTATAATAATATTGTAACTGAATATGTGATTCAACATGATTATGCAAGAAAAATATGTCCTACCAGCTTGAATACGATCCGTATGCTGGGTGTATGGAATTCAGAGACAAAGCAGTTTGATATAATCCGTAGCTTCCATCGGTTTGGTTGTAATGGAAACGTAGTAGACAATGTGGGGAGTGGTAATGGGGTTTTGGTCTATGTGAATACAGAAACAGGAATTTTGGAGAGAGACGGATTGATTAACACAAAAAAAGAGGGTGACCGTCGTGTTGACCATATAATTCATCCAGACAACAATATAAAGCTAACAGGTTTGGTGATTCCCGGCTATTTGGATATGAAAGAGAAAGTGCTTAAAATAATGAATGACAATTCATATCTCCGGTATATTGGTTTTGATGTGGCTATAACAGATGATGGCTTTCGGATTATTGAAGCAAATGGTTCTTCAACTCCTACTGTAGCTCAAGTAAGGGGTGGGTTCTTGAAGGATAAACGTATGCGGGAATTATTCAATTTGTAACATCCTTATTTGTAATAGAGAAGTATATGTCAGGCAAAGAATTAGCAAAGAAAGTATATCGAAAACTCTTTGGTCAGAAAGTGTATGTGGAGAGAGTGACCAAACCTTATGTTGTCAATATCCTTAAAGAAGGACGCTTTAAGAATAAAGTAGCCATTGTTACAGGGGGGAGTGGCACGATAGGTCGCAGTGTGGCTTGCAGACTGGCATTGGAAGGTGCTGTTGTCATCATAACAGGTCGTAATGAAAGTAAGCTGAAAGAGGTGAAATCTGAAATCAATAACGGATATGGCATTTCAGAGTATGTTGTTGCAGATATTCTGAAAGAGAACGAGGTCGAAAATTTGTTTAATCAAGTGATTTCCAAGTATGGGAAGTTGGATTATTTGGTTAATGTTGCGGGAGGTGGTTCACGTGACAAGATGGCCGGACTTGACGAACAGTCCATGGATGTAGTAAGATCTGTTATTGAGACAAATTTGATGGGCACGATGACATGTTGCAAATATGCAGGAAGGGAAATGAAAAAACGTGGTGAAGGACGAATTGTCAATACCTCTTCTATTGTAGGCGTTCGTGGACTGGCTAGGTATTCCGAATATGCGGCAACTAAAGCCGCAGTCACTTCTTTCACGCAATCATTAGCTATGGAATTAGGAAAATGGGGCATTACTGTAAATGTGGTTTCACCAGGCATTGTCCAGCGTGGAGTTGTTGCTGATGATGCGCTTTCCCGGATACAATCAACCAATTTTTTAAATTCTTTTGGAACACCGGAAGATATTGCCAATA
>BLLV01000209.1 GCA_011959205.1 Bacteroidaceae bacterium | reverse complement strand
AATTGGAAGCACCGTGTACCATCCGGTAAATATATTCCGTCTTATCTATATAAAGATAGTTCCCCTCTATGACTTTTTCAAAAGTCTGTATACCTATCGGGCATCTCTTCAATGACTGCTGCTTCATGGCGCGCTACTTTTTTTGATTGTACTACAAAGGAACAAAATCTAACCGGAAATTCCTAACCGAATGCTCTTTTTTATTATTTCAGATGGACTTTAAAGACAAGACCGCCGGAAAAGTATTTCCCATTATTCAGCTCGGCAACAAGATTTACATAGTCTTTCCAAAAACTGTACTCAAAACCTACATTGCAAGTTCTTGCATCGTACTCCGCCATCAGGTTCAAGCCATTTATCATTTTTACAGCCCAAGACTCTTGTGCAGGCAAATCCAACCGGAAATTCACCCCTATGGCCAGACGGTTATGATGCTCCCAGGTAGCTGGCCGGTCCAGTACCCAGGCAAGATGCACTCCCAACATTCCCAGATTATCAACCCCAATATGCTTCGTAGCAGCAATATAGTAACGGGTGAAAAAGCAATTACCGCCATTCTGGTCACGACTTGATATGCCTCCTCCACCGTAACTGTCATGAGTACCCGGATCGTCCGCACCTATCACGATCTGCGGAGTCCATGTTTTCCACCATCCCTCTTTCCAGACACGAAGACGGAAATTGAAAGACCTGTCCTGGTTGGTGTATTTCCCCCACGACTGCTCCGGGAAATAAGTAGAACCCTTATTGGCGTAATTCAACGTACAGGTATACCCCACTTCCAACCAAGGAAAAATCGTGATGTTGAGATAATAGTTGAAAGTGTATCTCACATCAAAATCATAGTAATGCAACGGGGTTATGTCCAGCACATTGCCTCCCAGCATAAACGTTTTGTCCCGCTGCATATCGGCCGTCGGCGCATGAAGCAGCCCGGTTGTACCTCTCAACGCCTGTCCACTGACGGAAAAACTGACCGACAGAAATACCGGGACAACCGTAAGTACCCTGTATAATCTCTTCTTATTTGATATAAATCCCATCTTGTTTCAGCGTTTCTGTGCCAACAGCCATTCAAAGTACTTTTCATGCTCATCCACCAAATGTTCCCACGAATACGCTGTACGGATCTCCTCTAAATTTGCCACGATAAATTTTTCCTTATCACGCACTACATATACAGCCATATCATTCAACAACCCGGTTACTTCCGCCGGAGTACTATAATACTCCGCATGATGCTTCAACACCGCCCGGTTGAACAGATTGTCATGGGCTAATATGAAACAGCCGGACGCCATAGCTTCCAGCAATGAAGGGTTTGTTCCGCCTACCGAATGCCCATGAAAATAGGCCAAAGAGTATTTTCGTATGGAGTTCAGCTTTTTGAAATCATAAATGCCGCCGATGAAACGTACCGACCGCTCTTTACCATACCGGGCCACCAGCTCTTTGCCATGAGGAGTATTGGTTTTTCCCACAATGACCAATGGCCTGCGCCCGTTCTCTTCGGATGCCAGATAGCCGTCAATTGCCATTGCTATATTGTTTTCGGGTTCCAGACGAGCCACCAGCAAATAATAGCCATTCTCCTCCAATCCGAATTCTTTCAGAAACTCCGGATTGTAATCCTCGTGGATATCCGCCCCATACGCCAGAAACTTGCTCTCCTTGCCATACTTCTCTTTATAATAGTCATGAATGCCCATGTTGTCGGCTATCAAGTAATGGCTATGCTTCACCGTCATCCGTTCTTCCCAAAAGACGAACTTCCGTACCCATCTGTTGAATTTCGTACGCTTGTATTCCAGCCCGTCCATGTTCGTGGTGAACACGGGATATTTGATGTTCTTTACATTAAACCAAATGTATGCCGGCACAATGGAGGTGTATCCCGCCTCATAAATGATGTCAAACCGCTCCCGTTTCAACGCATCACGCAGTGAAGCAAAATCATAGAAGAAACTCCCCACGGAACTTCCCATCCATGTCTCCGGACTATAGATGTGCTTGATGCGGACTCCTTTGTAACTGTTTTCCTTATAAGGATGAAAATGAGGGGAATAAACGGTCACCTCATGGCCTCTGTTTGCCAGACCTACAGATATGTATTCGGCAAATTGCTCGAAGCCCCCGTAATCATTAGGAATGCCACGGGTGCTGATAAAAGCGATTCTCATTGAAAATTAAGTGTATGAAGTTTAGCCCGGCCGCAGAAAGCGACCGGGAATATTAAAAGAAATAAAACATTCGGTTTTTTGTGGGAATGCGGCAATTTTAGCCCGTCAATCCTGTTTCAAGTTCGTGTTTCAAAGGTGAACACACATATTGGGAACTTTGGCTATAGAGGCCTGATCTTTGTCAGATCTCAGATGTCAACCAACAAATCAGCCAAAAATTCATCCAGGCCTACCACTTTTATTTTGGGAAAAGGGAAAGTGGCCAGTATACGAAAATGAGCATCTTCAGACACTATGTACTCTGCATTTGCAACAATAGCACAATCTGCAAATTTATTATCATCCGGATCCGCCTCTATCAAATTGAATTTAAAGGATGCCTCCTTATAAAGCGTGTAAGGACTAGCACTATGGCACTTACAACATTCCGAGCTACACTGGATGAAGAATACCGTTCTATAATCTCTTCGTATTCATTCAGTATTTCATTAGATACGCACAGTATGAACTTCCCTTGCAGAAAATCCTCCCATATTTTATGGTACGGACTTTTTGCAGGAAGCTACTGCACCAAACAATTCGTGTCCAGAACCACCAATCGTTTCATGACCGATAAGGAGTTCTGAGATGTTGTTCTCTCAATTCATCCAATTTTTTCTGATCCAACACACCGGAGTTCCACAATTCGTCCAGTTCCTTTTGTGCCTTATCAGCAAAGAAATGAGAAAGAGCCAGTTTCAGCTCATTCAATTCACTTTCTGTACGAATATTCTTTATAGCATAAAGCAACTCCATCTGGGCTGCATCCGAATACGAGATTCTCATACCTTAATACATTTAATCGTTTTTACAAAAAAAATAATTTTCTAATTATCCGCATCACATTATGCCATTCTTTTCCGATTAAAATGAAGATTTAACTTTTCAGAAAAGTTTCCTTTTAATCATTCTAAAAGGAACAAACATGACATTCATCCATGCTGCCCAATAGGCATGTTTAGGGAAATACCGCTTGATATTCTCTCTGTATCCGGTCGCATCAAAAGTTTCAATGCGCACAATGTATTTATTAAAAAGCAAAGTAGGAAGATATTGAGTACAGATATCTTTCAAAATCGAATCCTTACAATTCAATGAGATATGACCTTTCATATAACTGCCCACAATCAATGACGGATAATCTATGGTAAAAGCCTTGAACTTGTTATGCCCGCCTCTTTTTGCAATGCGTTGTACATGATATATGGGGGTATCGTCTATCAGAAAAACCTTGGCGGCATATTGCGTTAAAAAAACAGAAGTATGCGGAAACAACGCATTCAATTCTATTTTCCCCATTGCGTCAAAGTCTTCTTTCCAAATGCTAAACCCTCCACTCCATGAAGACCAAAACGATAGCGCATTCATAAAGTCATTGAAATTTCCGTATTTACAAATAGCTTTTTTACCTAAAAATCCATTCGTATGGAACATCAAAGTTTTATTCATTTTTTCTTGTAGTACTTCTTCAATCAAATGTTGCAGTGCTCCTTTCTGAAACAGGTTCTGGCTATTATGAAGTTTCAATAGTTTGCCCTTAGCATAGGTTAACACATGATATGAATTGAGAAATCCTTCACAATCAGTATGATAATAAAACAAATTTATTTTATCCGAAAATTCATCCATCAATGTTCTTACTTCCATTTCCGGATCGTTATCTGAAAGAATGACCTCATAGTCATCCATAGAGATCTCTGAGTTCGCTTCATAAATACTTTTCAACGTATTTCGAACTTGATTTATGCGTTTATAACAAGGAATACAGATGGAAAGAACAGGCTTAAATTTATTCATACTATATCTATATTTCAAAAAGAGAAATTAAACACTCTTTTATCACCACAAATTATCATCACTTAGATAACATTTTTCATAAAATTCCAATCACCTCGTATCACAAATATCAGATGTATCCAGCATCTTCATTGAATAATCATTCTATCATCGGACAAAAAAGAACATATAAGAAATATTTTATCTTAATTTTTACAGAAACAGTATTACTCATCATCAACATACAAAAGTTTGAAGATAATTTTATATTCTCATTTATATATTTTTTCAATTCTTTGTTACCTCCCAATTTATGAAGAAGTTCAAATGAGTACACCAAACTATTTATTTTAAACTGTTCTAGTAATCTACTTGTAATGGGATACAAATCCGATGTTACTATAGAAATAGCCAATTTTGTATTATCTACAAAATCACTAATCTTTTGCACGCTTGGAGTAGCCACAATACTGCCAGGCCGCATTCTATATTTGTATAAGGGTTCATTAATTATGTATGCTTTTCGATAGACTTGAATAACACGAAAAGCCATGTCAATATCTTCATAATATTTTCCTTCTTGAAAAAAAAGAGAATTTTTAATCCAAATATTTCTATCATACAACTTATTACAACACTGACAGCCCATACGTCCAGAAAGTTGCAACTTGTATAAAAGGCTTGCATCACAAATAGACTCCTTATCTGAAATACATTTTTTATACAACTTCTTTTTATTGTCCGACCAATACTGCAATATGCCACATATTATTAAAGGACAATGCGTTTCTTTTGCTTTAACATACATTTTTTCCAATGTATCCAAATCTATAAAATCATCACTATCCACAAAAAACAAATATTCACCTACAGCCATCTCAATTCCTGCATTTCTAGCAGAACTAAGTCCTCCATTCTTCTTATTTATAAGCTTTATATTGGAATATTTTTGTTGAAACGACTCGATAATCGAAAGGCTATTATCCGTAGAACCATCATTGACAACTATAATCTCAATCTCTTTTAGTGTTTGGCAACATATACTTTCCAAACAATCGGATAAATACTGTTCCACATTATATACGGGAACAATCACACTGACTTTATAATCTGAATTTACCGGCATAACTATATAAATTGAAAAAGTACATTTTATATTAAGTTCTCAATAATTATCCTGTCTATTAATATCGGTATATTGTCTTATTAATCAGATCCAGACACAAGCTGAAAATAGCTACGACTATTAAATATCTTAGTAAACACCCATTATTAAGATCCACTTAAAGCCGAATTTATTCTCCAATATTTATATATAACAATCACAATACTCCCATATAGTGCAAAATCCATAAATCCAGTCACAGTTTCCATAGCCATCAATCCGGTTATAAAAAAGAAAACTTCTTTCCAAGACATACATTTTCTTAGTATTCGATACAGCAATACATATAAATATAAATAGGCCAATACTCCTATCAAACCTCTTTCCGGCAATATCTGTAACCACGAACTTTCCATACCAAACATTACATCTTCATACTTTTTTAGAAATACAGCATTTGCCCCTACACCATTCCCCAAAATAGGAGACTGTTGAAACAACATTATTCCAATAGCAAACTGCCCCATTCTCATATTCAAGTCACTTCCCTTTCCTTCCGATGCTACATCTTCATCCCAAAAAGAAGCTATATTATTCAAATAATTAGGAGCATAGTTCAATACAGCTACTATCAACACCAACACACAGAATACAACTTTTGGTTTAAAAATTTTCTTCATACTTACGAAAGCACAAGTAAACATGAAAGTTCCAAGCAGAGGTGTTTTTGAGTTACACAGCAAGACTCCACATAATAACAAGATTATCATAACCATATACTTTTTATACACTCTTAAAGACCAACTTGCTGAATGCATAAATAAAAAATAGAGCAAAGTACAGGCACATCCCAGCCCGATATGAATGGAGAAAAAAGAATAGGCTCTTACCAATCCATACCTTCGTTGCAAATCCCCACTTCCTATAAATGGAGGAGTATAATACATTTTTCCATAAATTGACTCAGAAGGAGCGTTAGAATACACGAAATCCAACACTGGATTATCAACTATTATCGTTTCATAAAAAGCCAACCCAACAATTAGTAAAACAACCACAACAGTAACTTTAAAGAACAATATTATGTCATTCTTATTTTGAAGTGCTTTATAAAACAGGAATAATATAAAATAGCCATTAACAAAAAATTTTATCGTATGAGTCAACACCACTGATACTGGAACTATAGAAAACAACATAGAAAGTATAAAAGAACACAAATATACGATGCAGGCACTTTTAAAGATAAATTTAGAATGGTCTAAATCACTTCGTTTTTTTCCACATACAAAATATGTCATCAATAACAAAATATTCACTCCTAATGTCAAAGAAACAGCAGGCTGACTATATTTCAAACAAACACAATCATTAAACAATAATTGCAACGGCATCCACACAATCACTGTCTTCTTCCAATTTCTAAAAGCACACAAGGATAAAAAAACAAAAAACAACCAATACAGATACATGTTACTTTTTCAAAGTCCATCCATGCTTGCTATTTTCTTATATATCTTTTTACAAAACCCAGATATATTTCATCAAACATTTCTGCAAACATTTTTTTGGACAACATTAAACAATCAAAATATTTCATTTGCCATACATAAAGACCAGCCCCCCCTATCCATTCGATCTCACATATACCCTCTCATATTTTGCCATATTTCATATTGTAAAGAAAATCCAGTTTTGAATATAACCAATACATAACGAACCATCTTTTTTTAATCAAGAATCGGCTTAACTTGCGTCTGAGCAAATTTGTCTCATAGTAAAATCCAAAATTATCAGTATGCTCTTTAGGGATAGCTTCTAACAGATGTAACACGCGCATAAATTTATATCTAGGCCTATGCCTGCTCAAGGCCTGAACAGATCTAAGAAAAGCCTCATCTACTCTGCTTTTCCATGCAACAACTTCCACATTTTCAAATACCTCACCATATTTTTCCACAAACTGACATAAATACCGATGCCATAATTGAAAACATTCATATTCGGATTCAAATGTATAATACTTAGTTGACAGAGAACCGGGATGCTGTATATAATTGTACACTTTTCTATTTTCAAGAACAATCATATTATCAATGCAATACAAATACTGCAATAAGAACAATCCATCTTCTCCCATGTGTACATGGGTATTAAATATTATATTATTATACTTCAAGATACGATTATTAAACAATTTACAATATGGTCCAGTCCCTCTTATCAACTTACTTTCTATGAAATATTTCACCATTTCCTTTCCCGAAAGTTGAATATCCTTTACATTCAAATCATCTAAGTAGTTCATTATAACCAAAGAGGATTCTTTCAAGTTTTCAACAAACAAAATAGACAGATATGCTTTCTCAATACTATCATCGCCATCAACAAAACAAACCCAATTTCCTTGTGCATTACATAATCCTACATTTCGTGCTGAACTTACTCCTCCATTTTCTTTATGAATAACTCGTATACGATCATCCTTTTTGGCATATTCATCACAAATTTTTCCTGAATTATCAAAACTTCCATCATCTATTAATAATAATTCAAAATCATAAAATGATTGAAGCAGAATACTTTCAATACAGCGAGATAAATACTGTTCTACATTAAAAACAGGAACAATAACTGAAATTTCCGGTCGTTTCATGCTTTTTTATTTTAATAAATATTTTCACACTATTAATAACTGCATCTTATTCTCTATTGAAAGACCCAATAACTTTATTACAATAGCGTCAACCATCAAGTAATCAAAGAAAGTTATCATTAATTCAAATTAAGTATCCCCCAAGATTTTCGCCTCCACTCTGCCAAACGCAATTCCACCTGCCCCCAATCAATAGTTTTAGAAAAAGACATAGCAGGAATATCCGAATTCCACCGTTCTTCCAATCCAAACATTTTCAACAAAGATTCAACCCTAGCCAAACCTCTTCCCTTATTTCCCACAACAATAAAAGGTTTATGAAACAATATAGAAAACACACAAGCATGAAAACTATCCGTTACAACCAGTTCCGCATCCATAAAGCCTCGCAACCATTGTTCCACCGGCGGCTGGATACGCTCATCCAAAGGCGCGCTCCAATCTTCCACACGTGAATTTCCGCGGAAAGGAACCAACCCCGTCTCACCGGCCAACCGTGATATCAGATCAGTTGTCGATTCCGTTTCATCCAAGATATAGCATAACAATGTACCTTTGCTTTTAGGAACATCCGCCCTTTTCACCAAATCTACATAATCCCGAACATCCAAAAGTATAGTGGGGTCTAACACATGGTTGGCATTCACTCCAAAAAACTTACGACACAGTTCCACTGCCGATTCCTCACGAACACTTACCACATCAAATTTCCGTAATAATTCCCTACAGCGTTCAGTCTGCCCGGCAGTATATTCCCATTCGCTTGTTCCAAAAGAAGCAGCATAAGCCATTCGTTTAATGCTCCAATCCTTTGCAAAGTCCAAATAGGCATTCTCTATTCTAGTCGGATAATACATAGGACGCCACACCTGGTCACTGCCCACCACAAAAGCATCAAAGTCCTTTTCTTTCAAATCGAGTAATTTCCCGACTTCAAAACAATGAATGTATTTATTTACAAATTGTAAAGTATATTGACCTACAATCGGATATACACGATTATAGTACGATTCAAAAAAAACCGGCTCATCCTTACCCAAGATATATTTCCTTATCATCCGTTTAGGATAAGAGTAAGGCCATTTCCATACAGGCAATTCAGCCTTATTGGGTGTAGTTATCACCGAAGCCTCATGCCCCATTCGTTCCAATACCGTCTGCAACGCATACGCTTGAAGTATCCCTCCATAATTAGTATGGAGAGGCAATGTCAATATTCCAATTCTCATAATTCAAAACCTATTACCATCTACTCTTCAAACTTCTCTTTCTCCCCCTCCAAATACTCCCACGAGTTCTCCGTCACCACGTTCCACCACTCGCGTTTCACCGCCTCTATCTCCTCGTCCAGGCCGCAATCGCCATAGTTTGCCACCAAGAAGTGTATAATAGCAGCATAAAAATTCAGGTTGTCAGTTTACTGTTAAGCGCCCTGTAATAACTGCGCTCCGTCATGCGGATTGATTTACAAAAATCCTTTACATTCACACCACCGGCTCTTCTAAGAGCCTTGATGCTCTCGGCCAACTTCTTTGTAGAAAAATCTCTGTCTTTCATTTTTTTCAGTTTAAATATCGTTAATAATTCTATCTGTCTCATAATTGTCTGTCCACTGCGGACAGACGCGTCTATTTTCTCTTTCGTACCTTCACAGCCATTATTCAAATCTAAACAAAGCATACATGGCTATAAAAGCATTGAAACAAAGTATCTCCATCAGCGAGGTGCAGAAAATGATCCACCTGTGGAAAAAACGGGGAGTGAACGACCCCACCATCACCAAGTTGCTCGACCTCTACCTGGGAATACCCGCCTACATGGACCACCAAGGAATCTATCCGCTCTGCAACTTTTACGACCTACGGCTCTCACTCCGGTTCTCGTACACCTCCACCCTGATCACGGCCGTGACAAACTGCCGGTCATTCGGAATGGTATGGGACGAGACACATACCAAAATCATCGCATTCTATTCGCCGTTATGGTATCGGAAAGAAAAGGAAAATCCCGGGGAAACACCGCACGATCCTGCGCCGAAAACACCGCAGAATGCTGCGCACGATCCTGCTTTTTATAATAATAATATATTATATCATACTGATAATATATATCCTCCGGAGGATTCCCGCAAGGGAGGTCCTGCCGGAAAAGAGGCAGGAACTCCGGAAAGGACGACTCCATCTCCGTCTCCCGCCACCGACTTTTTCCACCGGCTCAACACCACCCCCGAAGAAAAGCAGCGGGTACTGGTGCCGCTCATCAACCACATAGCCGCCGACCATCACTACACCCGACCCAGGGCATTGCAGGCACTGGTCATTCTGGTAAACCAATTTCTCATTCCTTACTTCGACTCCGATCCCCGTTTCTCACGGAACTCGCACGTGGGAAGAATCATCTGGCTGCAAAACCTCATGAAGACGCGCCACGGACAGTCGCTCACGGAACAAGCCCTCGCCCGGCTGGGAAGCGAACTGAACAAAGACCTGGAGGAAAAACGCCGGAAACTCCGCGAATTCCGCCCCGTCTCGCCCTTCGAGTGGAAAAACCCCGAAAAGGGCATCCGATACTATGACGACCCCATAGACGGGAAAGTGGAAATACCGGACAACGCACCGCCACGACCTGCCGAAACAGCCATCTGGAACGTATTGTCCGGTGAATGGATAGACACCGGAAAACTACCGGCCGACAACTGATTCTTTAATTTTCAATTCATAAAAACATGAAACCATATTACTCTCTTTCAGACTTTCCCGAGCGCAAGAACGCAGGAAAGAATTTCGTAGCCCGATGCCCTAAATGCGGCACCATGCATCTGTATATATCCAAAACCAAAGGGCTCTATCATTGCTTCTACGCCGGATGCGAATTTAACGGCATCCTGACCGATTACTGCAAGAACCACCGCCCCATGTTCTCCTCCCCCCAAAGAGAACCGGCCGGACGGAGCGGAACATACCTGCCCGAAAACCGGAACGTCGCAGACAAAGGTGTCGGCGAAGTTCCCATGCTGCCGGGCGACTATAAATCCCTCGCCCCCACCGTGCTGCAAAAAATCAAACCGCTGGACCCGTCGCCCGACTGCACGGACCCCGACCAGCTGGCGGCACGCCGTTATCTGGCCGACCAGGGCATCTCCCTCGCCACCGCCATCGCGGCACACATCGGCTGCCTGCGCCATTACTGCATCACCAAGAACAGCGAGGACAAGCGCGAGCAGGCTTCCGGCATCTTTCCCTGCATCGCCTACGTGAACTACGTGGACGGACGCCCCGTCAATGCCAAATACCGTTCATGCAGCCCCATACACTCTCCAAATGCCGAAGAGGAACAACCCACCGCATACAGCAAATTCTGGAGCCAGGACTCGCCCACCACCCCATGCGCCCCCTATAACATAGACTGCATCAACCCGCTGCTGGTGGAAGAGGAAACCATCCCCCGCCTCATCATCGTGGAAGGCGGAAAAGACGCGTTGGTTCTGATGGAAGCGGGATACTGCCACGTCATCAGCGTGCCCTCGGGAGCGGCAAGCGACCTGGCAAAATGTTTCGAGGCATTCACCTCCTGGCTGGAACAGGTGCAGGACATCGTGATCTGCGGTGACACCGACCTGCCCGGGCGCACACTGGTAAAACGTCTCTCCGACTACTTCGGGGCACGCTGCCTTTTCACCACCCTGCCCGGAGGATGCAAGGACATAGGCGACGTGATGAAACTGTATGGCAGCGGAGTGGTGCAAAGTGTCATAGAAGACGCCTGCGCCTGCCACACCACCGATATCATCACCGTGGAACAGCGCCGTGAAGAGGTGATAAACGTGCTGCACGGCAGATACGACCACGGCTACAGCGTGGGCTACGGCCCCTTGACCGACCGTGTTTTCCATCCCACCGACACAGGCGGCCTGATGATCATGACCGGCATGCCCAACAGCGGAAAGACGGATTTTCTGAACGACCTGACCAGCCGCATCATGCGCGATACGGAACGCTTCGTGTGCTACCTTTCCTTCGAAGTGCCGGACAAGGACAAGCATATAGCGCACCTGGTGCATCTGCTGCTGGGTAAAGCCAACACCACCGCCTACACCGACGAGCAGCTGACGCCCTATATTGATTTCCTGAACACCCACATGATTCACCTGGACATGCACGAAGTGCCACCCACCCCGGGAAACATCCTGCACCGGGCCGACCTGGTGCGCCGCAGGCACCCGTTGAAATACCTGGTCATCGACCCTTATCTTTTTGTAGAAGCGCAAAGCGGAAAAGGCGAGACGGAAACACAGAGCATCAAGTCGATGCTGACCCGTTTCCAGTCGTGGGGGCGCGACAACCACATCTGGGTGATCATGGTGGCGCACCCGCGCAGCCTGAAGAAAATAGACGGCAGGAACGAAATGGAGGACATCAACATGTACACCATATCCGGCAGTGCCAACTGGGCGAACCTGGCCGATTTCATCCTTTCCATCACCCGCATAGACGAACCCGGACGCGCCTTCACCCGCCTGGATGTGCTGAAAGTGCGTGACCAGGAGCTGTGCCGCACGGGAACCGTGTACTACACCCGCCAGCCCTGCGGACGCTATGACGAGCACGAGAGCGAGGAGGAATGCGACAAGTCGGCAGTGAGTGATTAGAGCGGGCCGATCTTGGGAAAGGAGGCGTGTACATACCGGCGTATGCATCGCCTCATACGTCAGTACGTGTAAACCTGTGCATACGTATGTGCACCGCCACACGTACTAACGTACGAAAACACGCACAGCCCACCCACCACCGGTCAAGGCCTTCCCAGATAATGGAAAATGAGCCCCACCTGCACCGAATTGAAAATACGCTGCCTGTCCACATAACCCGAATCGAGCAGAGCCTGGTAAAGCAACTTGTGGTGGTGTATCCAGGCAGAAAGCCGGTTCAACGCTGCCACCGGAGTGATATCGGGGGCATACCCCACGGCCAGGTCACGTTTGTAATAAGGTTTCACAGGCCATTCGCCCGCATACGTTTCTTTTTTATCCATCATAATCATTATTTTACTACAACATTCCAACTTCAAACCATCAACCACTCATCGCGTATTGTCGGTTTTGCCATCGCTTATTATCATAGCAAATGTAATGAAAACAGCTCATATACAGAAATATGCCAATGCCTTTAATTCACTTTATTTCATCCTCTGCCACAGTGTGTCACACACCTTCATCCCTGTTTGCGTCCTTTCACATCCGCCCCTTTCCGGGGTGTTATCTTTGTCGTGTGACAAGTTCACCGGAGTATTAACCATTAAAAAAACAGTAACATTATGGCATTAAATTACAGTGTTTCATTGCGTCCCAATCCGCAGGACAAAGACGCAGCCCCCAAAGCTTACGCCACCGCACAGATCAACGGCGAACTCAGCCTGAAACAGCTCAGCAAGCGCGTCTCCTCACAAACCACCGTGAGCCGTGCCGATGTGGTGGCCGTCCTTACCGCCACCGTGGACAATCTGCTGGAAGCCCTCACCGAAGGCAAGCAGGTAGATTTCGGCGAACTGGGCAAATTCCGCCTCCAGATCATCAGTACGGGAACGGAAAAACTGACCGATTTCACCGCCGCCCAAATTACCGGGGTGAACATACAGTACATTCCCGGAGAGGATCTGAAAGCCATTTTCAGCGCACTGGAGTTCCAGCCCGTGGCCAGCCGTGCCGCACAGGCCGCCGCACTGCGTGCCGAGAAGGAGGGGAAAGCCGTGGCAGACTTGCTGAAAACATCGGACGAACCGGCAGAGCCGACCGTCTAGCCGTTAGGGGGATGGGGTTATCCCCGTTCCTCTCTCCTCCGGCTTATTTCTTTTTCAATGTATCACCTTTAAAATATTCATCCGTATGGAAAATGTGTCAAAAAAATCACTCTGGAGCATCGTGCTCAAAGTTATCATCGCAGTGGCAACTGCCGTAGGCAGTGTGCTGGGTATTCAGAGCTGCATCTAAACCGGTCCCTGTATGCGCAGAATCACACTGATCATCATCCACTGTTCCGCCACCCCCGAGGGGCGGAACCTGGATTTCGAGACCTGCCGTGCGGACCACATCCGCCACCGCGGTTTCAGCGACATAGGTTACCATTTCTACCTCACGCGCGACGGCAGGATCCACCGCGGACGCACGCTGGAGCGAATGGGAGCGCACTGCAAGAACCACAACCGCCATTCCGTCGGCATTTGTTACGAAGGGGGCTTGTCGGCCGGCGGCATGCCTGCGGACACGCGGACACCGGAACAGAAAGCGTCCCTGCTGGCGTTGCTGCGGGAGTTGCGAAGGGTGTTTCCGCGGGCTATCATCGTCGGACACCGGGACCTGAATCCGCAGAAGAGATGCCCTTGCTTTGATGCGGTGAAGGAATATGGGGGACTGTGAAAACAGCTCCTTTCATACTTTAGCTATCTTTTTCAATTCGTCCACATTGCACTTATATTGATTCTTTTTCAGATACTCCAACCATTCCTTCAAAACAATCATCTCCGAAGCATTATCTAACGCTTTAAAAAGTTTTTTAAAGGCTGAATCATTCTTACTGGTTACAGACTTTGTTATAGACGTAAATTCTTTCAAACAAGAAGTATAACCATATTCTTCCATACTGATTCCTAATTCTTCCGCACATTTCAATAAAAATCCATCCATTGCAGGAGATACCATGATCAAATAATGAGGTTTAGAACCATGTTTCTTAAGCCGTAATGAAGGAGTACGCGCTATCTCGGAAAACTCTTTCACATAACTCACCTGGCGTTTATCTTCATCTATAATTCCTACAGAAAAGGCGTTGGCAAACTTCTGTTGCATCGTCTTCACCACTGTATTGCAACCTTTTTGATGATTACACCCATCAGTTATTATCAAAGTTTCTACCAGATTTGTGTCAATATAACATTCCGGAATGATGAACAAGTCTTTCATTACTTCAAATATGTTTCTATATTAAAAAACAAATCCACCCCGCTCTCATACATTTCTTGCATTTCATCCTCCGTCGCACGTTGCACGGTAGTATTTCCCGACTTCATGTCCACGAAATAGATGGCAACCTCATCATTCAATTGCTCCAGCAGAGCATTGATAATATAAGGGCTATGAGTCGTGATGAAGAACTGATTGTCCGTCGAGTCTACAACACTTTGCACCACATTAGTGATATAAGGAGGATAAGTGTGCGCTTCAGGCTCCTCAAACAGCAATATGCTCCGCTTGTTGCTCAATATGGCAGCCTTATAAAATATCAGCCGCTGTAATGTATCTGCCAAAGAATGAAACGGTATCAAAAAGATTTCTCCATCACCACTTTCTTTCATCACCTTGATCTCCTGACTGCCCGCATCAAACACATACTTCAGACCGTATTCATGAAATATAGCGGAAAGTTCATCTTTCAATGCAGACAACAAGGAGACGGCAGTCATCAAGTTACCACCGGAAGGAGGCAATAAAAAGTTCTGCAAGCTACTCTCCCTGGTAAAAGATGCCGGAAAAATATAATAACGGAAGGGATTATCCGAGGTGTCCGGTATATTTTTCTTCGTACATGTCAATGTACTTGAAAAAGGCAACGTTATTGCCTCTTCTGAAGCTGCATATTGCAAACTCACTTCAATGCCCCCCTGCGGAACCCACCTGAGTACAGCTTGCTTCCCGTCTGCCTGAATCTGTATGTCACTTTCAACATTACCGTTACAGAACAATTCCGAAATATTTTCCACCCTGACAAACTGTTGCAAATCCTTCTTTTTAAGATACTTTAAAAATGGAAGACAAAAGATGGATAAGGCTTCCAGCAAATTGCTCTTACCGACGTTAGGCTTGCCGATCAAAAGATTGATTCGCTTACAGTCTTCAAACCTGACATTCTTTGCTGATTTGAAGTTCTTGATCTGTATATTTTGAATGAATTGTGGCATTGATGTCAATTCCCTTTTTAGTTTGTTTTCTATGCAAAGAAACAAATTCCATTCCGTTTTTCCTAATCACACATCAACTTTCTTTGGATATGGTTGCTTTTGAACTGAAAAAGGAGTTACCCCACAATTTTGTGCACCTTTCCCTTCACCTTACTCAAGAATTTTTCGACATAAGTCTTACGGTCAATACTTGCCAAATATTCCCGAATGGAATTTATATCATCAATTATTGTATCCGTAAATACTTCCAAAAATACCGGACCGTCATTTTCCGTACCACACAATTCCACCACAGCTTCGTCTATTTCCTGTTTATTATGAGCTGACAAATATTTAAATCCGAGAGATTCCACCCAACCCCTAGCCTGCGTATAATGCCCTGCTGCAATATGCTCCGGTAACGTCTTACGTATTTTATCATTCAGAGGGCCATACATCACAGCCCCTCCCCCATTATTTATAAGCATGATACGCATACGTGATGAGAGATGACGAATCCAAAGAGAATTCATATCATAAAAAAAAGAAAGATCACCTGTTATATAAAAAGTCATCCGCTCATTTTCAGCAGAAAAACCTACAGCAGTAGACATACTTCCATCAATGCCATTGACACCTCTATTACAATGCACCGTAACTGACGGATCTATATGAAAAAAATGTGCCATACGAATCGTACAACTGTTGGCTAACTGCAAATCTACATTTTTAGGCAGAGATTTCAACAATGCACCCACCGCATATAATTCGTTATAATCAGGAGTAGGCATTTCCGGCAAAGCTGCAATCGCAAGCCAATTCTTTGCATATTCCCCTTCATTTTCAAAGTCTGCACTTTCATTCAAACAGGAAAAGAACAATTCTTCGGGCATCTCAAATATATTCACCAAATGATGAAAAGGATCGCACACCCTATCTTCTTTTCCTACTTGCCAATGTTGTACATGTGAAGGACGTAAATAATTTTTCAGTTCATTATTGAAAATATAGTTTCCTCCTACAGTAATAACAATATCAGGTTTAAAGTTTTCTTTTTCCTCCAGACGTAATGAAGCCAATGTAACGGTTGTATTTTGTATGGAGTGACTGCAATGACAGTTACTAATAAAATCAGTCAATATTATTGCATCAAAATTTTCGACAAAGGAATTTACTGATTTTACCAGGGCCGAAGTTTGAACGACACTCTGCCCCCATACAATCATTATTTTTTTACCTTTCAGCATACAAGCCATTTCACCCCACTTAGTGGAATCTATAGAAGCATCAAACAATGATATTTTTCGTACTAATGGCAAAGAAGAAGTGCCGAATGTATCTGTATCATGTGCTACAAAAGGAATATTCAAATGAACAGGTCCATTTCCATGATGAGTCAATTCCAACAATGCCTCATTAATTATTCGATTACAATACCATTCATCCAAAGCATCTTTCACAACCGGAAGCTGACCTTGATATTTAGTACACTTTGTGAAAGTATCAAGTTGGTCATAGAACTGATCCTCCAACTGATTTAATAATTGAGGTATCCGGTCGCTGGAAAGGACTAACAATGGAAGACGTTGATAATATGCCTCTACTACCGCACTTCCATAATTCATACAGGCCGTTCCCGACGAACAAGTAACAGCTACAATTTCATCAGTCTTTTGCATTAATCCCAAAGCAAAAAAGGCCGCAGAACGTTCGTCTACCACAGAATAAAGTTTAAAAAAAGGATCAGCCTCCAATGAATGAACCAATGCAAAATGACGGCTGCCTGGTGAAATAACAATTCTTCTTATACCAAACTGCTTCAATAATGACATTAATTGAAGCACCATTTTATTATCCGAATACATAAAATTATCCTTTAATAATTATATTACTACCTTAGATATAGTCAAACTCCTTTAAGTCCCAAACTACGCCCGCCGTCAACTATAAAATTCTGTCCTGTAATGAATGAAGCCTCATCCGACAATAAAAACGCAATCATATTGGCAATATCTTCCGGTGTTCCAAAAGAATTTAAAAAATTGGTTGATTGTAT
>BLLV01000208.1 GCA_011959205.1 Bacteroidaceae bacterium | reverse complement strand
ATTTTCAAACTTTCAAAAACGAAAATGATGTTTTTGTTACCGCTTGAAGTATAACTCCAATAACCAATAAACCCAGCCTGTGGGCACTCAGTCCGCTACTGGTATTTCTATGTCTGTACCTGGTGACCTCTATCATTGTAAACGACTTCTATAAAGTCCCCATCACGGTTGCCTTCATGGCCTCCTCGGTCTATGCGGTATGCATCACCAAAGGCCTAAGCTTGAACGAACGCATGCTGCAATATTCCATCGGCGCTGCCAACAAGAACATCATGCTGATGATCTGGATTTTCATCCTGGCAGGCGCATTCGCCCAAAGCGCCAAAGATATCGGGGCCATTGACGCGACCGTCAACCTTACGCTTCTCCTGCTGCCGGACAATCTGCTGCTGGCAGGCATCTTCCTGGCCGCCTGTTTCATCTCGCTCTCCATCGGAACCTCAGTGGGAACCATCGTGGCACTAGCCCCCGTGGTAGCAGGCATCGCAGAGAAAACCGACATGAACCTGGCCTTCATGACAGCTATCGTGGTGGGAGGCGCCTTTTTCGGCGACAACCTTTCCTTCATCTCGGACACCACCATCGCCGCCACCCGTACCCAAGGATGCGCCATGCGTGACAAGTTCCGGGTAAACTTCATGATAGCCCTTCCGGCCGCCCTGGTGGTTTTAGGCTACTATATTTTCAGAGGGACGGACGTGATGACCACCCACGATATCCAGTCGGTGGAATGGGTCAAAGTCCTCCCCTATCTGGTTGTACTGGGAACCGCCATAGCAGGTATGAATGTAGCACTCGTACTGATACTGGGCATCGCCGCCACAGGAATGATCGGCCTGCTCACAGGGAGCATCAGCCTGTTCGACTGGCTCAGCTCCATGGGCACAGGGATCACCGGGATGGGCGAACTCATCATCATCACCCTGATGGCAGGCGGCATGCTGGAACTGATCCGCTTTAACGGCGGAGTGGACTATATCATCCTAAAACTGACCAAACACATCAGCAGCAAACGCGGAGCCGAGCTTTGCATCGCAGCTTTGGTGAGTATCGCCAATTTCTGTACAGCCAACAATACAATAGCCATCATCACAGTGGGACCGCTTGCCAACGATATCGCTACCCGCTACAAAGTGGACAAACGCAAGAGTGCCAGCATTCTGGATACGTTCTCGTGTGTCATCCAGGGAATTATCCCTTACGGAGCACAAATGCTGATTGCTGCCAAACTGGCCTCCCTGTCTCCTTTGAGCATCATCGAATACTTGTACTATCCGGCCACCATCGGGGTGTTTGCCTTGCTGAGTATTCTCTTGAGATACCCCAGACGGTACTCGTGAAAACAAGCGGCAGGCGGTTATACCCCACCACGCACAGACCGGCTGAATTCCTTTGCAATGTCCAGACGATGAAGGTGAAAGATTTATAATCTTACAGCTGTAAGATATAGCATCTTACCCATGAAAGATCCCTATCTTCCGTGACCAACGGTAGATGCTTAGGGTTCAAATAGCTTCCGGCAATCGATACGATGTGCATTTCTCCCCAGGTGGTCCGATTCCTCTTTCATCCAAATCCGGCATCGTGCGTGGTGTGTCCACCGGAATCCGAGCAGAGAGAATTTCATTGATATAGCATTTCTTTCGAGACGTTGCCCTGATACTTTTTTCATAGCAGAAAACCATGTTGTTGCCGATGCCGATGTTTCTTTGTATGATGTTAACATCATCTTTCTTTTTCTTCTCTTCTCTATTCTTTTCTTCTCTTATAAAGCTTTGCTTAAAGCTTGCTTGCGAATATTCGCCAACATGCTCATTATCAATACATTAAACCACATTTTGGGTTACATTTTCATCCTCACTTTTTTCAATCGTATTTTTTATGCATTTTACGCTGTTTTCCGCATTGTTTTCCATGCAGTTTTCCTTGCTGTCCGCTTCTTTATCCGCTGCCGCGAGGACAGCAGAAGTGATTACTTTCTCAGCTTTCTGCGCAGTCTTTTTCTTGCTGCTTCTTCCGCCTTTACTACCGGCGGCGGCACGTTGTTCCGAAAGCTTGTTCTGATAACCCATCACCTCATCCAGATACAAGCATCGGAAATACCCGTCCTCTGTTATGACGAACAAGTTAAAGTCTTTAATGAGATGCTGCAGGTCTTCCACTGTAGCTCCCCATTTTTCAGCCAACAAATCCAGCTCGTTAAAATCATGTTTGTATTCCTGTTGCCTCCGCAGAAACAACATCATCTCAAGATACAACCCTACCCCCATGCATTTCATGTCGGCACGCAACTTCATCATTCTGTAGTCTGACATCAAGCTGCAACGCAGCCGGATAAACTGTTCGGTGTAATCCATTCTTTTTGTTTATTAGTATATACTCAACAAAGTTAGCGATAAAAAGTGACAAATGGAAATATCGGGTAAAGTCTTTGATAGATAGGCAAAATCAATCTTCTCTTCTGCTGATTCAGGAGGGGTCACGCCTTTGAAGCCGTCATTTGCGAACTCCTGTTTCAAGTCCTTGAAATAAACATCCAAGTCCTCATCGTCCTTAATGGCTCATCGTTTGGCGTAGTTTTCGGGAATACCATAATAGCAGTGTCCACCCCAGTGAATTTTTGTTGTAGTCCTGCCAAGATTTGTTCTAAGATTGTCATACCGTATGAATTTGATTTATAATTTTATACGGTAAATTTCGCTATAAATAAAGAGGGGAAGAAATAATAGGACGGGCGATATACGACAATGAAACGATTGTCGTAAAATGATATAAAAAAGGCGCGAAACCAAATGGAATCACGCCTAAAATATATCACAAACAAAGCTTATACACCCAACACTATATTAGCATCAATATTTAGTTTTCGGCTTATTTCACGAGCAACCTTCAATGTTGGTTCACACTTTCCTGAAAGGTATTCGCTAATCCGGGAAGGACTTACATTTAACAATTCTGACAGTTTTGTTTGGGTAAGCCCCATTTCATACATACGAAGCTTAATAACATCCACCAAAGAAGGAGCTTCTATAGGGAAATGCTCCTCTTCATAGTCTGCGACCAAATCGGAAATCAAGTCCAATTCGAGGAAATTTTTATCATCGGTTGGAGTATCATTACTAACGACCTTAAGCAGTTCTTCAATTCTTGAACAAGCTGCCTTGTACTGTTTTTCTGTTTTTATCTTTGCCATACCAAACAAATTTAAGCATTTGAACAATCTTTGTTATCATACTCTTTATGAGTACCTATCCAACGGATAAACACTTTTTTAGCAGCAAACAAAATCATAGCAACCAACCTGTAATCATTGCCTTTGATGTTAAAGACAAATCTATCATTACCTACATAGTCAACACTATTGAATGTTTGCTTTATATCAGCCAAACACGACCAATCTGCCTTTTCTGTCTTTTTATACCAATCACGCAAAGGTACATCAGCATCAGCGTACTTTTTGGCATAATTTCTTATGGCTGCAAATGATATTATTCTCATAATGCATTAATTTGACACAAAGATATTATTTGTTTTCTGAAAAACAAAATCTTTTTCTATTATTTAGAAAATAAAAAATAGCGGCAACTCATACGAATCACCACCCTTCAATGTCTCAAAGGATATTCTTGGAGTATTGGACATATCATAAGCGTTGTTCGTAAGTGTTTCGGCTTCAAAACGTATTGTTTCTGGGACTTGGTTCCACGTCAAATATTGAGCATCTGCACCTTGCCCGGTAAGCTTCACGATTTTGTCTTTATTCTTCCCGACAAAGCCTTTTCGATATTTCTTGATTTCTGATAGTCACTATGACACAGCACGTTGTCAAAAGTGCCGTTTACGGGTGCTAAGTGGCCTAGTTACGATGTGAAAGTGGGTCGGTTTTGTATACTTTCCGGCATCAACAGCGCCAACAACTGTGCGGAACGACACGGAACAATACTGATTGATATGAGTGTTCCTGTTTTCGTATCCTTTTTCTGTAATTTATAAAAAAAGAGAAGCCCGCTTGATTGGTTCAGCGGGCTTCTTTTTCTATATATGACTATGGGCAGGAATTATTTCGCAACCTTTTCCAGTTTCTTCATGATAGAGAACATGAACAAAGCTGAAATCAGACACAAGATAATAAACACGCACCATACCTGCCACAACGGCAAAGAAGTACCCCACAAGAATGACCCGACAGCAGTCAGCATGTTACCAATAGCGGTAGCCACGAACCAACCACCCATCATCATACCTTTGTACTTGGGAGGAGCCACCTTGGACACAAACGAAATACCCATCGGGGAAAGGAACAACTCACCGAATGTCAGCACCAGATAAGTAGAGATCAGCCAGTTGGGCGATACGAAAGAAGCCGTACCCGCCGCAGTAGCAACAGCCTGTTCGCCGGAGCTGGGCAGACCGAAAGATCCGATAGCCATAACCATGAAACCTACAGCAGCCACCAGCATACCTAAAGCAATCTTACGCGGAGCAGAAGGTTCTTTGCCTTTCTTGGCCAGCGAGCCGAACAGGGCAATAGACACCGGTGTCAACGCTACAACAAAACAAGGATTGAACTGTTGGAAAATGGGAGCGGATACAGCAGTGGATTCGGGCAACGCACCATATTTGTAAATTAACCCACAAACAGAAGCCAAAATAACCGCTGCCGAAATAGCCTTGCCTTTGCCTGTCTTACTCTGCACCAATGAAAAAAGAGCATAAACAATAAAAATGCAGAACAACAGATTAGTCACATCAAAAGCCATACTTTCTATACCCGAAGAACTTTTAGCTGTAAATTCATCGGCAAACATGGTCAGTGTCAGACCGTTCTGATGAAAAGCCATCCAGAAGAAGATGACCACAGCAAACACCAAACACAACGCTACAATGCGTTCCTTGGTCTCAGCAGGCGAAATTTCTTGACCACCCGCCTGGTCGTTTTTGCCGGCTGCCTTGGTACCCCCTTCCACATGACGGAACGTGCTGCGGAAAGAATAATAAATAGCGATGGAGAGGATGAGCGACACACAAGCCACGGCAAAGGCAAAATGATAGGAATCGCCTTCACTCACACCCAACGTCTCCTGTGCATATTTCATGATTTCCACAGCCGCCGTAGGAGCAAAAAGCGCACCGATATTGATAGCCATATAGAAAATAGAAAAAGCGGAATCACGTTTGGAAGCATATTCGGGCGTATCATAAAGGTTACCTACCATTACTTGCAAATTGCCTTTGAACAAGCCTGTTCCGCAACTGATAAGCAACAACGCAGCTCCCATACCCGCTACCGCAGCCGAACCTGTGCCCAAGGGCAGGGAAAGGAACAGATATCCCAAAAACATGATAACGATACCGATAGTCACCATTTTACCATAACCGAACTTGTCGGCCATGACACCACCCACAAACGGAAGAAAATAAACCAACCCCAAGAAAGTTCCATAAATAGAACCTGCCACCTCAGGAGAAAAACCAAAGTTCGCCTTCAAAAACAATACGAACACAGCAAGCATGGTGTAATAACCAAAACGTTCGCCGGTATTGGCGAGAGCTAATGCATATAAGCCTTTCGGCTGTCCTTCAAACATAATTGATAAAGATTTAATTAATAGTTAGTATTCTTTTTTGCAAAGATATAACTTTTAGTCTATCTGAAAAAAAAAGAGCCACAAATGTGGCTCTTTTTGGCATATTTATTCGATGAAAAGGGAACAAATCTCTGCTTTTGTTTCTTTTATCAGGTCCTCGGCCGCTATTTTTAGCTGTAATCCGCGGATACCGGCACTGATATAAATGTAAGGAAATGCGGTGCAAGTTTCATGTATATAGGTGGGGAAATGCTTTTTCATGCCGATGGGGGAACATCCTCCCCGGATATATCCTGTCAGGGGAAGCAGTTCTTTCATGGGAATCAGGTCGCACTTCTTGTTACCTGAGACTTTTGCCGCCATTTTTAAATCCACCTCATGCTCGCCGGGTATGACACAAACAAAATACCCTGATTTGTCTCCATGAAGCACCAAGGTCTTGAATACTTGCTCTATGTTCTCGCCCAAACTGGCAGCAACGTGAATGGCACTGAGGTCGTTCTCGTCTACTTCGTATGGAATAAGCTCGTAGGCTATCCCGGCTTTATCAAGCAGACGGGCTACGTTGGTTTTAGCTATTTTCTCTTTCATTGTTGGTATACCGGTTAATTTTCCAATTCTTCTTTTATAAACTTCGGGGTATATCCTCTCTTGCTTCCGGCCACTTCCTCGGGAGTTCCGGCAGCAAGCACCCGGCCTCCGCCCCGTCCGCCTTCGGGACCCATATCGATGATGTGATCCGCCAGTTTGATCACGTCCAGGTTATGTTCGATAACCAGAACGGTATTGCCTTTCTCCACCAGCTTGTTCAGCACATTCATCAGCACACGGATATCTTCGAAATGAAGCCCGGTAGTGGGCTCATCCAGAATATACATGGTTTTTCCGGTATCACGCTTGGACAGTTCTGTAGCCAGTTTCACGCGCTGACTCTCTCCGCCCGACAAGGTGGTGGAAGGCTGCCCCAGTTTAATATATCCCAAGCCCACCTCTTGCAGCACTTTGATCTTGTTCAGAATCTGAGGCACATTCTCAAAGAACTCTACGGCACGATTGATGGTCATGTCCAGTACATCGGCTATGGACTTACCCTTATAACGCACTTCCAGCGTCTCGCGGTTGTATCGTTTGCCATGGCAAACCTCGCAAGGTACCAGCACATCGGGCAGGAAATTCATTTCGATGGTCTTGTACCCGTTGCCACCGCAAGCCTCGCAGCGTCCTCCGGTTACATTGAACGAGAAACGCCCCGGCTTATAGCCACGGATCTTCGCTTCGGGCAGACCGACAAACAGATTCCGGATATCCGAGAATACTCCTGTATAGGTGGCCGGATTGGAACGCGGTGTCCTGCCCAGCGGCGACTGGTCCACATTCACCACCTTATCTATATGCTCCAATCCCTCCACACTATCGTAAGGCAGAGGTTCCTGCAAAGAACGGTAGAAATGCTGTGACAGGATGGGTTGCAAGGTATCGTTTATCAGCGTGGACTTGCCGCTGCCGGACACTCCTGTGACGCAAATGAGTTTTCCCAAAGGAAATTCCACATCCACATGCTTCAGGTTGTTTCCCTTCGCCCCTCTCAGCCACAAGGATTTCCCGTTGCCGGGGCGGCGTTCGGCCGGTATCTCTATCTTCATCTGTCCGTTCAAGTATTTAGAGGTAAGTGTTTCTGTCTGAAGCATTTGTTTCGGAGTCCCCTGAAACACCACCTCGCCTCCCAGACGGCCGGCTTTCGGTCCCATATCGACCACATAGTCCGCTGCCAGCATCATATCCTTGTCATGTTCCACCACGATGACAGAGTTACCTGTGTCACGCAATTTCTTCAAAGAGTTGATCAGGCGAAGGTTGTCCCGTTGATGCAATCCGATACTCGGTTCATCCAGGATATAGAGCACGTTCACCAGCTGGGAACCGATCTGGGTTGCCAGGCGGATGCGCTGGCTCTCACCTCCCGAAAGGGATACCGAGGTGCGGTTCAGTGAAAGATAATCCAGCCCCACATCCAACAGGAACTTAAGACGGGTACGTATCTCCTTCAGAATCTCGGCGGCAATCATGCGCTGCTTGTCTTCCAGAAAAGAATCGACCTGCTGCAACCAGTCATACAGTTCGTTGATGTCCATGCTTGCCAGTTCATAAATGTTCTTGTCGTGGATGCGGAAATGCAGCGCTTCCTTGTTCAGGCGCGCCCCCTTGCATTCGGGGCAGACATCGGTCTTGGCAAACTGTTCCGCCCACTTCTGGGCAGTGGCCGACGCATCTTTCTCCTGCATCATCTGAATGTACTTCACGATCCCTTCGTAGGTCACAAAATAATCGGAAGAAGTATGAATCAGGCTACTCTTTATCTTGATACGCTCATCCGAGCCATAGAGTATCTCGTTTATCGCCTCCTCCGGCATATCCTTGACCGGCGTCTTGATCGTAAAATCATATTTCTCAAGCAACGCCTCTATCTGCCAGAAGATCATGGCATTTTTATATTTGCCCAAAGGCGCGATAGCCCCTCCGTAAATGGAAAGATCCCTGTCGGGAATCACTTTATCCACATCAATCAGGTTCACATAGCCCAACCCCTTACAGCGGGGGCAAGCTCCCTGCGGAGAGTTGAACGAAAAATTATGAGGAGCGGGCTCTTTATAAGACAGCCCGGTGACAGGGCACATCAGCCGCTTGCTGTAATGGCGTACTTCCTGGGTATCGGCACCAAAAATCATAATCAGTCCATCGCCCTGTTGCATGGCGGTGGCAACACTCTGTTTCAGCCGCTTATCGTCTTTATCCGATACAACCAGCTTGTCTATCACGACTTCGATGTCGTGGTTCTTGTAACGGTCCAGCTTCATGCCGTGAACAATCTCGCGCACCTCTCCATCCACGCGGACATACAAATAACCTTTCTTGCGTACTTGCTCGAAAAGTTCTTTGTAATGCCCCTTGCGGGTACGTACCAACGGGGCAAGCATAAATATCTTCTTACCTTGATAATCCCGGTGAATCAGGTCGATGACCTGCTCCTCGGTATATTTCACCATTTTCTCGCCCGAAAGATAGGAATAGGCAATGCCCGCACGGGCATAGAGCAAACGGAGATAATCGTATATCTCTGTCGTAGTCCCCACGGTAGAGCGAGGATTCTTGTTGGTCGTTTTCTGTTCGATGGAGATTACCGGACTGAGCCCTGTAATCTTATCCACGTTCGGCCGTTCCATCCCTCCCAGAAAGTTACGGGCGTATGCGGAAAAGGTCTCAATGTATCTCCGCTGCCCTTCGGCAAAGATGGTATCGAATGCCAAAGACGATTTACCGCTTCCGCTCAATCCGGTTATCACCGTCAGGCTGTTCCGTGGAATTTCAACATCTATATCTTTCAAGTTATGTACACGGGCGCCGTACACATTAATCAATTCTTTTTCTTCACTCATAATCTTCTTACTCTGCGTAATCTTTGCAAAATTAATGCTTCCCCACGAAATATTTAATTAAAAAGCCTAATAATATTTTCTATTCTTTCTATATAATGTGAATAAAACAGTTTTTTTTGTACTTTTGCCACTCAGTTTAATCAACACACTGCAAATGAAATTTATTCGAGCATTATATCTTATCGCAGCCTTGTCTGCCAGTAGCACCGGAATGATGGCTCAAGCACAGCCTTCCGGCTATTTCCTGCACACCATTACCAAAGGGCAAAGTCTTTATTCCATAGCCAGCATGTATAATGTAACTACCGGCGACATCGTCAGGATGAACCCCGGTAGCGACCTGAAGATCAAGGCCGGCGAAACCTTGAAAATTCCACAAAAGAACAGCGGAACGACACAACAGGTGTTCCATACCATCCAGCCGGGCGAAACGTTGTACAAGCTGACACAACGCTATGGGGTAACCGCACAACGCATCTGCCGGGCAAATCCCGGACTGAGTGCCGAGAATTTCCGTATAGGCCAAGTCATCGTGATTCCCGCCAAAGCTACGAACAGCGAGGAGGTAATCATGAACGAGGTAAAAGCTGCCCAAACCACCCCGCCGGTTGCAACAACTTCTACTCCACTGAAGCCTAATTGCAGAGATATGCACAAAGTGGCGCGAAAAGAAACGATCTTCAGCATCAGCCGCCTGTATGGTATTACAGAAGCCGAACTGATTGCCGCCAACCCCGAACTGCGCACTGAGAAACTGAAAAAGGGCAAATTCCTCTGCATCCCGTATGCCAAGGACACAAAAACGGAGACACCTGCCGACAATATGCCTGCCGTAGTCCCCACAGACGACCAGTTGTTCAGTGAAAGCAAGAAAGAGACACGCAAGATATCTACCATCAAAGCTGCCGTAATGCTGCCATTCATGACAGACGGCAAAGGCAACCGCGATGAACAGACCCGCATGGTGGAATACTATGAAGGCTTCCTGATGGCAGTAAACAGTTTGAAAGAAAAAGGAGTATCCATCGACCTGTATGCATACGATATCCATAACAATAGTTCTTCCATCCAAACCATTTTGAACAGAAGCGAGCTGAAGAGTATGGATATCATCTTCGGTCCGGCTTACCCCGACCAGGTGAAACCGGTTGCAGAATTCGCCAAGAACAACAATATCAGGCTGGTAATACCCTTTACGTCCAAGGGGAATGAAGTTTTCAACAATCCCGCCATCTATCAGATAAATACTCCCCAGTCTTATCTATACTCGGAAGTTTATGAGCATTTCACCCGTAAGTTCACAACCGCCAATGTCATCTTCCTCGATGCAGAAGACGGCGACAAAGACAAAGCGGATTTTATAAAAGGGCTGAAAGAGGAGCTAAAGAGCAAGCACATTCCTTTTACCGGATTAAAAGGAGAACATATTACTCCGGAATCACTGAAAGGTGCTATGAACCATAACATGGATAACGTATTTATCCCGACATCAGGCACCAACGTGGCATTGATAAAACTATTGCCGCAACTGATCGTGGCCTCCCGTGACAATCCCGACTACCGTATGCAGTTGTTCGGCTATCCGGAATGGCAGACCTACACCCATGACCATTTGGCCAGTTTCTATGAGCTGGACACCTATTTCTATTCTTCGTTCTACACGAACAATCTGTTTCCTGAAGCCGTACAGTTCTCATCGGACTACCGCAAATGGTACAGCAAGGATATGCTCAACTCATTCCCTAAATATGGTATGCTGGGATTCGATACAGGATATTTCTTCCTGAAGGGCCTGTCACAGTACGGCAACAAACTGGAAGAGAAACTGGACAAGGTAGCCGTCACTCCTATACAGACCGGATTCAAATTTGAACGTGTAAACAACTGGGGTGGATTTATCAATCGCAAAGTGTTCTTCGTTCATTTTACCAAGGACTTTGAACTGATTAAACTTGATTTTGAATAATGAAAAAGCATAAAAAATTCGGACTGCTTATACCGGCACTGCTGTTTGCGCTGCCGGCGGCTGCACAGTTGGGTGAAGAACGTCATAATTTCGCCGTCGGCATCAATGGCGGTCTGAATATGAGCACCGTCAGCTTCAACCCGAAAATAAAGCTGAACACGCTGAACACGATGTCCACGGGTATCACCATGAGATACATGTCCGAGAAGTATTTCAAAATGATGTGTGGCGTACAAATGGAAATAAACTATTCGCAACGCGGATGGGACGAAAAGATAGAAGATGAGTCCGGCAATTCTTACAGCCGCACCATGAATTACCTGGAAATCCCTTTCATGGCACATCTGGCATTCGGCAAGGATGCACTGAACCGGGGAGTGAAAGTGTTTTTCAATGCAGGGCCGCAAGTCGGCTTCTTTTTGGGTGACAACAAAAAGATAAACTGGACTACCTCCACAACAAGACCGGAACACGGCAAAGAGGTAGAAAACAAATTTGATTACGGCATCACAGCCGGAGCCGGTCTGGAAGTCAGCACCGGAATCGGACATTTCTTGCTGGAAGGACGCTACTACATGGGGTTGAGCGACTTTTACAAAAACTCGAAAAGAGATTACTTCGAGCGGTCAGCCCATTCGTTCATAGGGATACGACTGAGTTATCTGATAGATATTACCAAATAAGAATAACACAAAAGCCTGCAAGACATATTCTTACAGGCTTTTTATATAATAATAATTTCCTCTCAGTTATCTCAAACGGTCGTATGCTTTAACCAATACCTCATCTTTACCAATGGCGCGGATAGCAAGCCAATTCAAAATGATGGCAACCAACGGCAGACATACACTCCATGAAAGAGAAAATGTCATCGATTCTTCTTTCAACATAAAGATAAAAGTGACCAATGTGGCATAATACCCGACCAGCAAGATGGTGCTGAAAATAGTCAGGCGAATTTGCAACATACGTTTCTTGAACAAAAAGATAGTACCGAAAGCAAGAGCCGCAATAACCAGCAAAATCACAAACAAGGCCCATGGAGCATAATCTTTAGTACCATCTGCCATAGTAAGACACAGATTTGTTAAAACGGAAACACTATAATCACTTCCTATGTATGAACCTACGGGATTACACAGGCAAATAATAATCAAGATAGCAACAATAAGTAAATAAACAGATTGAATACGTTGTATCATAGTCTCTTTAATTTTAATTATACAACTTTCATTCTAAACGCAGTGAAAAAATCTGAAGGCACAAAGTGAATGGTCATCAGATTCCTCACTGCGTTCAAAATGGAAGAGCTAATATAATAAAGGTGTATCAAAAATTCCTCATGGTTCAACATAGAAAACGATCCGTATAGTCTGTGGTGAAAAGGCCTTTGATACAACCTCGAATGAAAAATTCTATTGCAATTTCTCTTTTTCTTTAGCTGGATTACGAAAATAAACCTTGCCTTCTTCATATTCTTGAGCAGCGATCAATGTCGGTTTCGGAAGTTTTTCGTAATAACGTGAAATCTCAATCTGCTCTCTATTTTCAAAGACTTCTTCTAGATTATCGTTGTATGAGGCAAATTCCTGCAATTTCTTTGAAAGATCATTCTTCATCTCAGCACCAATCTGGTTAGCGCGTTTGCCAATGATAGCAACAGTTTCATAAATGTTACCTGTGTTCGCACATAAATCCATCATGTCACGGGTAACAGTATTACTTGGAGCATTTGTCTTTTTGTAATCCATAATTTCTTATTTAGTTTTATTCATTAAATTCCTTTACATACTTATTAGCATCCTTGTAGATGTTGTCCACTTCTTTAGTATACTTACTGTCAGGGAACTCGTTCTTGAAAGAATAATATTCGTCTATCGTATCACGCATACGTTCTTCTTTTTTTTCTTCCACACTTGCTTTCGCCATATCATATTTAGCACGCAACACAAGGATAGAAAGATCTTCGCGCATCTTGGTATAAGGATAGTCTTTCAAAGCATTCTGAGCCGTAACGATGCAAGACAAATAGTTATTACCGGTAGTGCTATAAGTACTGTTTCCGGTATAAGAACCCAAATCGTAATACAATTTCGCAGCCAGATAGTCTTTCATCACCAACTTGTCCTGCAAATCAAAAATCATTTGCTGTGCATCCTGCCGACGGCTGCTGGTAGGGAAATATTCCATAAACATCTGCAACTCCTGAATAGCTTTATAGGTACTCGATTGATCCAAACGAGGTTCCGGAGTATCCAAAAACAACGCTTTTCCTGAAAAATATCTAGCCTGCTCCGTATAGACTCCACGCGGATAAGTATTATAATAAGTGGTGAAATAATGCGAAGCTGTGATGAAGTCACCCTGGTTATAGTAGGTCATACCCAACATATAAAGTGATTCCTCAGCCTTATCCGTTCCCTTCATGATGGTAATCAACTCCTCCAAAATGGTGGCCGCCTTAGTGTTCTGCCCTTTGCCAAAGTAACTTTTGGCCGCTTCGTACTTATATTCGTAGTCCGTGCTTTTTAAAACTTTGTTATACTCTCCACAAGACGTTAAAACCGTACCGGAGAAAAGAGCTACTATAATGATATATTTTTTCATCTTATTCAAATAATTGCGCAAATTTACGCCTTTCAACCGAATAATGCAATATTTCCATGTTTTTAAATGCTAAAAAGTAATCAAGAGTCTATTTTTTAGAGATGAATAGATCTTATATAAGGAAATAGCTGTATTTTTACATCTCAATTAAACCAAACATACTATTTATGAATTTTGAACTGATTTCCCAATACCAGCCCACCGGCGACCAGCCGGAAGCTATCGCCCAACTGACCGAAGGAGTACTGGAAGGAGTTCCTGCACAGACTTTATTGGGAGTCACCGGGTCCGGCAAGACTTTCACGATTGCGAATGTTATTAAAAACATCAATAAGCCCACCTTGATATTAAGTCATAACAAGACATTGGCAGCCCAATTATACGGAGAGTTCAAAAATTTCTTTCCTAACAATGCAGTGGAATACTATGTGTCTTATTATGACTATTACCAGCCGGAAGCATACTTGCCGTCCAGTGACACCTATATAGAAAAGGATCTGGCCATCAATGAAGAGATTGACAAACTGCGGCTGGCAGCCACCTCTTCCCTGCTGTCGGGCCGGAAGGATGTGGTGGTGGTATCTTCCGTGTCCTGCATCTACGGTATGGGAAACCCGTCGGACTTCTACGACAATGTCATCGAGATAAAGAGAGGCAGGTTGCTGGATCGGAATGTGTTTTTACGCCGCTTGGTGGACAGCCTGTATGTACGTAACGACATAGAGCTGAGCCGCGGGAATTTTCGCGTAAAAGGTGATACGGTAGACATTTACCTGGCATACAGCGACAACCTACTCCGAGTTATGTTTTGGGACGATGAGATTGATGCCATTGAAGAGATCGACCCTGTTTCGGGAATCCGTCTGGCTGCTTTTGACGAATACAAGATTTATCCGGCCAATCTTTTCATGACCACCAAGGAGAGCCAGCTGAGGGCTATTCATCAGATTGAGGATGATTTGACGAAAGAAGTAGCAAAATTCGAAGAGGAAGGAAAAATGTATGAAGCAAAACGGCTCTATGAGCGTGTGACATACGACATGGAAATGATCCGCGAACTGGGACACTGTTCGGGCATAGAAAATTATTCCCGCTACTTTGACGGGCGTAATGCAGGTACCCGTCCTTACTGTCTGCTGGACTTCTTTCCGGACGATTTCCTGATTGTGATAGACGAAAGCCACGTCAGTGTACCGCAAATACGTGCCATGTATGGTGGTGACCGGGCCAGAAAAACCAATTTAGTAGAATATGGTTTCCGGATGGAATCGGCTTTTGACAACCGCCCTTTAAAGTTTGAAGAGTTCAAGGAACTGGCCAAGCAAGTGATTTATGTCAGTGCTACGCCCGCCGATTATGAATTGATGGAAAGTGAAGGTATTATCGTTGAACAAGTGATCCGCCCTACCGGTCTGCTGGACCCGGTGATTGAAGTACGCCCCAGTCTGAATCAGATTGACGACCTGATGGAAGAGATACAACAGCGCATCGAGAAAGAAGAACGGGTACTGGTGACCACACTCACCAAACGCATGGCGGAAGAATTGACCGAATATCTGTTGCGCAATGACATCCGTTGCAACTACATCCACAGCGATGTGGACACATTGGAACGGGTCAAGATTATGGACGAATTGCGCCAAGGCATTTATGACGTGCTGGTGGGCGTAAACTTGCTCCGTGAAGGCCTGGACTTGCCCGAAGTATCTCTAGTCGCCATTCTGGACGCGGACAAAGAAGGGTTCCTCCGCTCCCACCGCTCGCTGACCCAGACAGCAGGACGTGCCGCCCGCAATATCAACGGAAAAGTAATCATGTATGCAGACCGCATAACGGACAGCATGAAAAAAACGATAGACGAAACCAACCGCCGCCGCGAAAAACAATTGACATATAACCAGGAGCATGGAATCACCCCCAAACAGATACAGCGTGCGCGCAACGCCTCCTTGTTGGGCAACAACAGCAACGAAGCTGCCGAAACCACCCAAAATTCTCAGACATATATCGAACCATCCTCTACTACAATGGTTGCAGATCCGATTGTTCAATATATGACCAAGCCACAGATGGAGAAAACGATAGAACGTACCCGGAAATTGATGCAGGAGGCTGCCAAGAAGCTGGAATTTATAGAAGCTGCACAATACAGGGATGAACTGCTGAAACTGGAAGACATGATGAAAGAGAGATGGGGGTAGGCTTGTATCCGGTAAGACACACGGATATACCGATGAGTTCCGAAAAAAGTAGGCCCCCCCTACTTACCCTACTTTTTTCAGAACCGTATCATTAATTCCATAACAAACTTGTCTTGTTCGGACTCCTTTGCCAAAGAAAGTTTATCATAAAAATATTTCTCATAATTAAGACGCAAATCCGCTTGAAAAGCCTTTCCAAAGCTTAATGTCACCCCTCCGGTCACACGCCGACGGGAATAATCGGTAATGTAAAGCTTACCATCCTCATCCGCATTACCGTTACTATGATCTCCCATACTGTCATAACGTCCTAGAAATGAAATCTTCTGAAACAGACCTTTCTTGATAAACAAGTCGTAATTGACAAAGGCGTTGAAAGCATGTACATTATCAAATGAGCTTTTCGCATAAGTTTTATAAAGGTATTCGACTTCTATATGCCAATTGGAAAACTCGTAGTAAGTACCAATATCATACATATAGACGCTGGTTTTATCGGGATGTATTTTCTGGGTACTCAAGGTCAAGTTATAATTTTCCCACGGCATCAATTGAAGCTTAACAGAATAATTCAACGTGCTGTGCCACTCTTTCTGATTGGTGAGTCCGGAACCGTTGAACAATCCGCCTTCCAGTTTCAACGGCAATCCCTCCTTTAAAGAAAAAGCTCCCGTAGCACCCACATCCCGCACATTCCCCACCTGTTTGGCTATGAACGAACGGTTGGCAAAATATTGTTGGTGGGGAGATCGATGGGCGTCTATGGTGAAAGGCACACGCATCTGTCCTAGTGTGACATTCCATGTATCATTGGGGGTAAAGCGGGCGTATGCATCCAGCATCTTGATGCTTCCCTCATCGGACAAGTCAATTTCAGCTTTATAAGCGATTACCGGAAGAACCTTCCCGTCCAGACTGACACGGGCATTACGCACCTGGAACCGTTGCATTCCGTTAGTGGTTTGATGTTCATATTTACCACGAATCGTTCCATGTACTTCCGGCATATATTCTTTAGGAATAGTCAGCTGTGCGGAAGCAGTTGCCATACTCAATATTATAAAAGCAGACGCAACAAGTATTTTTCTCATTTTCATTAATGTGACTTTCTTTGTTTACGGCCGCAAAGATATGAACCGGATATATCTGTAATATTTCATCCGTATTACAAATATATTTCATCAGCTATTCAATAATATGGGCAGTTTCTACTTTTTCCAAACGTGCACGAAGTTTTCCCATCATGGATTTACGTATCCGAAGCCTCATCAGGCAATCCATATTGTACGATTGTTCCAGAATGGCAGGCTCGTCCTCTTTCACAATGCGCATGATATCATTCATAAAAGGATATTCAAAAGAGACGGTGATCTCTTCATCCACTGTTCTTTCCACTATTTCAGCAGCAGCTATCGCCTCGGCGGCGGCGGCCTTGTAAGCGACAATCAATCCGCTGGTTCCCAATTTTATACCCCCAAAGTAACGGACCACTATAATAAGGACATCTGTCAGCTCATTGGAGTTTATTTGCCCCAAAATAGGCTTTCCTGCGGTACCCGAAGGCTCTCCGTTATCATTTGCTCTGAAATCCTTCCTTTCATGTCCCAGCATATAAGCATAACACACATGGCGGGCATCGTAATATTTCTTCTGATACGTGTCAAGATGTTGTTTTATTTCCTCTATGGTACGTACCGGAATGGCAATAGCTATAAATTTACTCCGTTTCTCCGTATATATGCCTTCGGCAATGTCTGTAATGGTTTTATAAGTATCTTCTTGTATCATGGGTATCATAAATCTTTAATTATAAATCACAGAATCTGCCTGGCAATCCATGCACACGCTTCAGCATCGGCCAGCGCATGATGGTGATTCTTCAATTCAAAACCCAAAAAACCGGCCACTGTATGTAATTGGTGGTTTCTCAACCCTTTCAGCTTCCGGGAAGCCTGATAGGTACAATAAAAGTCATAATCAGGATAATCCATACAATAAGTACGAAACACTGCTTTCAAACATCCCTCATCAAAGGCTTTGTTATGTGCAACCAGTGGAAGCCCCTCTATTTTAGAGGCAATCTGCTTCCATACTTCCGAAAAGACAGGAGCATGGGCAGTATCTTCCCGTGTCAATCCATGGATACGGGTGTTCCAGTATAAATAGTAATCCGGTTCGGGATGAATGAGACTATAGAACCGGTCGGCTATCTCACCATTTCTCACAATAACCACACCCACACTACATATACTGGTACGTTCATTATTTGCCGTCTCGAAGTCTATTGCTGCAAAATTATCCATACTCTTTTTCGTTACACAGACAAAGGTACGACAAAAAAGCGATATACAAAATTCTTTTTTCCGCTACAATTGCGTATCTTTGAAACCTCAGCAGCAAAACAGACCAATATCTGTGACAATCAGCACTTGTAAAAGATGAAAGATTAAACCATCTTTGCACTGTTTTTGTTTTTTAACTTAGACTAGATTTATAGTAAGATGAAAAAGATGAAATTATCTACCTTGTTAATAGTAGCAGGGTTATTTTGTATCTCCGTTCACACAACAGCCCAATCACACCCCCGAAAGAAGGTGGGGATCGTTCTCAGTGGCGGAGGTGCCAAAGGAATGGCACATATAGGTGCTTTAAAAGTCATAGAAAAGACCGGCATTCCCATCGATTATGTAGTAGGAACCAGCATGGGATCGATCATCGGCGGTCTTTACTCCATCGGTTATACTCCCGAACAATTGGACAGCATGGTGCGCCGGCAGGACTGGACTTTTCTGCTGAGTGACAAAATACCACGCAGTGAACAGAATATGGCGGAACGGGAAGCCGCCGAAAAGTATGTATTCTCTCTTCCATTTGGAAAAAATACCAAAGCACAAGCTATAGGAGGGCTGATAAAGGGACAGAACCTGGCAAACTTGTTCAATGAACTGACCATAGGATATCATGATTCCATCGATTTCAACAAGCTGCCTATTCCCTTTGCCTGCGTTTCCGAAAATATTGTAAATGGCAATGAAGTAAATTTTCATAAAGGTGTGCTGGCTACAGCCATGCGGGCAAGCATGGCCATACCCGGAGTATTTACTCCGGTTCGGTTGGACAGTATGGTTCTAGTAGATGGCGGTGTGGTAAACAACTATCCTGTAAATGTAGCGCGTGCTATGGGGGCGGATATCATTATAGGAGTAGATGTGCAAAATGACCTAAAGCCCGCCAGTGAACTAAATAGCACCGGCAGCATTTTGGGGCAACTCATCAATCTGATGGGATTGGAACTTTATAAAAAGAATCTGGAAGAAACCAATACTTATATCAAAGTGAATGTAGAGGGATATTCCGCCGCCAGTTTCACGCCTAATGCCGTGGATACACTGATCCGCCGGGGAGAAGAAGCAGCACTGGCACAAGAAAACGCTTTAATGAAGTTAAAACGGAAACTAGGGTTGGACAGTACCTATACACCGAAACCTCTTCCCAGCTATCCGTACTCCCCCAACCGCAAAGTGTATATAAAAGAAATCACTTTCGACGGGCTGGACGAGAAAGACAAGCGATGGCTGTTGAGACGCTGCGATTTAAAGGAGAATTCCGAAATAAACATTCGCCGCATAGAAGAAGCAACGGCCATATTGTGTTCTAATCTGGAATATTCCAGTGCTACTTACAATCTGCCCGAAGCTCCCGGCGGAGGCTATAATCTGCATTTCCTTCTAAGCAAGAAATATGAAAATAAGCTGAACGTAGGAATCCGTTTTGATTCGGAAGAAACAGCCAGTCTGCTGATTAATGTCACCAGCAATTTCCGTGGTAAAGTACCCACTACGTTGTCATTGACAGGACGGCTGGGAAAACGTTATGCCGCCCGCATGGATTATGGATTTGAACCGGCTCCACTGAAGAACATCGGACTGGCATACATGTTCCAATACAACGATATTAATTTTTATCATTATGGGAACAAATCGCATAATTCTACTTTCCGCTACCATTTGGGAGAGTTATCATTCTCGGATGTATGGTACAAGAATGTGCGTTTTGCTATCGGATTAAGGTATGAATTGTATGACTATGACATCTTCTTATACCAAGAAGGCAATCAAGGTTTTGACGTAGGAACGGAACACTTCTTCAGCTATTTCGCACAGATGCATTACGAAACTTTCGACAAGGCGTATTTCCCAACCAAAGGAATATCAGCAAGAGCCTCCTATTCGCTTTACACCGATAACTTTACCGGATATGACGACCATGCCCCTTTTTCAGCCATAAAAGGTTACTGCCAAGGAGTGGTTCCTGTTACACGCAGATTCTCCATACTGCCAGCCATTTACGGTCGATTCCTGATAGGAAAGAATATTCCATATTCCAAATTCAATGTAATGGGTGGAGATGTGCAAGGACGCTTCCTGCAACAACAACTGCCTTTTGTGGGAATTAACAATGTGGAGTTAATGAAAAATGCACTGCTGGTAGGAAGCATGAAATTCCGCCAACGGATGGGAAGTGTGCATTATCTGACACTGACCGGAAATTATGCGCTGAGTGCAAGTAAACTAAGATATTTGCTGGAACAGGATACCATGTTCGGCTGTGGTATCGGCTACGGTTTGAACAGTATGTTCGGGCCGTTGGAAGCTTCGCTGAACTATGCAAACCGAGCCAATAAAGTAAGTATGTATGTCAACTTAGGATTTAAGTTTTGATTCCTCGTTGATAACCACCATCATACCTTCTATCTGGGCCAAGGCCATCATACGGCCATGGAACGAATAGCCCGGGTTGTAGCCTTTGCCGGCATCATCCAGCATCATGCGGCCATGATCCACACGCATCGGAACGCCCGGACGCTCTTTTTCAAAGATGCGGATCAGCTCTGTCACATGAGCACGCCCTCCCAGATGGGATGCTTCTATGAAGTTTCCGTTGGGGAATGCATTGGTGCTACGCAGATGCACAAAGTGAGTGCGGTGCGCAAACATACGTGCCAGCAAAGGTACGTTGTTATGCAATCCGGCACTGAGGGAACCGGCGCAGAATGTCAGTCCGTTATGCGGGTTATCAACCGCATGGAGTAACCAGGTGATGTCTTCCTCACTAGTCACGATACGCGGCAAGCCCAATACCTGGAAAGGGGGATCGTCCGGATGGATGCACATATTTATGCCATACTCATCACACACCGGCATGATGGCCTGCAAGAAATAGCGTAAGTTTTCACGCAGGACGTTGCGGTCTATGCCCTCGTACAGAGACAAAAGACGGCGGAATATGGCAATCGGCTGCCGGTCTCCCTCCTTTATGTTGCCATTCACAAATCCCTGCGTCTTGACTATAATGGTGTCGATCAGTTCGTTTTTCTCAGCTTCGGTTATGGTCTTGTCCAATTCACGCACCTGTTGCAGTTCTGAGCCGGTATAATCTTTCTCCGCCCCTTCACGCTGAAGGATCATGCAGTCAAAATAGGCGAACCGGATCTTGTCAAAATACAGAGAACTGGTCCCATCCTCCCAAGGATGTTCTAAATCGGTACGTATCCAGTCAATGACGGGCATGAAATTATAACATACAGTCTTGATGCCCGCTTTGCCCAGGTTGGCAAGGCTTACTTTATAGTTCTCTATCAGCTGGTCTCGTTCGGGGCCGGCATATTTGATCGCCTCACTGACCGGCAGGCTTTCCACTACCGACCAACGCAATTGATGGGATTCAATGTAATCTTTCAAGCTCTTTATAGCTTCCAAAGTCCATATCTCGCCATTAGGTATCTCATGAAGGGCGGTCACGATTCCTTCCACCCCGATTTGTCTAAGCATAGGAAGTGTTATTTTGTCTTTCCTCCCAAACCATCTCCATGTCTTTTCCATTCGTATGATGTTTTTAGTCTGTATGACAAAGTCTTTATTAATCTTCTTTGAGCCTTTTTCTATTGGTGTATGATCATGGCAGAGCGTGCCGGTATCACAAGTTCAGCACCTGAGACTTGTCCCATTCCTTTCATATTTATCTTACCATCCTTACAAACCACCGTGTATTTACCCGACGGGATGTCCAGTCCGGCAGGCTCTGTGCGGCTGTTCAAAGCTACGATAATATTTTTCCATGAGTCACCATTTGCATGGTCTTTCAGGATAAAGGCGACCACATTCGTGTCTTTTACAGGTAAAAACTCCAATTGCCTACGTACCTTATCGGCATCCCCCATACGGAAAGCGGGATGTGCCTTACGCAAGGCTATCAAGCCTTTTACATATTCGAATACATCTTTATGCGCGGTCTTGTTTTTCCAATCTATCGTATTAATACTGTCGGGACTATTGTAAGAATTATGGACTCCCTTCTTGTCACGCATGATCTCATCTCCCGCAAATATAAACGGTACTCCTTGTGAAGTAAAGACAAATGTCTCCGCCAGTTTCTGCAAAGCCGCCAGTTCCTCTACCGACGCATCCGGCATGGTAGCTTTCAGACGGTCGGCAAGGCACATGTCATCGTGACAACTTACATAGCTTATCATTTGAGTAGGCTGTAGTGCCCAAGGTTTCTTACTATAATTCACCGAATCGTTTATAACCTGCGGATGCTCGACAGCTCCCACAAGTCCAAACTTGATGCTCATTTCGTGTCCCGGCTCCCCTATCAGAAAAGCTCCTTTGGTATCGTCATTCCAAGCACCACGCAAACCATCACGCATTTCATCCGAGAAAGCGGCAATACGGGGCATTTTTTCCACATTGGCTTTCATCGCCAGTTTGTCTGCCTCTAATTGGGGAGAACCGGCTGCCCATCCCTCACCATACATGAAAATAGACGGATCTACTTTATCAACGGCCGCACGTATCTCATTCATGGTCTCAATATCATGTATCCCCATCAAGTCAAAACGAAAACCGTCTATGTGATATTCATCAATCCAATATAGAATAGACTCTATCATATATTTACGCATCATGGCACGGTCACTCGCCGTTTCATTTCCGCATCCCGAACCATTTGCCCATTGTCCGTCCTTCGTCTGGCGATAGAAATAACCGGGAACCGTACGTTCGAAATTGCTTTCGTCTGTATTAAAGGTGTGATTATACACTACATCAAGCACCACCCTGATTCCCGCCTTATGCAAAGCTTGTACCATTTGCTTGAATTCCCTGATACGTACATCAGGTTTATAAGGATCTGTAGAATAAGAGCCGTCGGGCACATTGTAATTTTGCGGATCATATCCCCAATTATATTGAGCCTTGTCCAGTTTTGTCTCATCCACCGAGGCATAATCATACGATGGTAACAAATGTACGTGGGTAATGCCTAATTCTTTCAGATGGTCAATACCCGTCTTCTCACCTAAAGAGCTGGTAGTACGCTGCTCTGTCAAAGCCAGAAACTTGCCTTTATTTTGAATTCCGGAAACAGAATCCAAAGAGAAATCGCGATGGTGCATTTCATAGACCATGATATCGGCATAATTCTTCAAAGGAGGACGCACATCGTTCTCCCATCCTTCCGGATCTGTAGAACGAAGATCAAGCACAGCCGCCCGTTTACCATTTACCCCTACAGCTTTTGCCATAATCCCCGGAGTATCTCCTAACCATTTCCCGTTCACCTTCACATTAAAGGCATAGAATTTATCCTTCAGATCCTCTTTTATTGAAATATTCCAAGTACCATTCTCTCCCATCTCCATCGGAAAAGTATTAGAAGCTGAACCTTCATTACCCGATTCAAATAAAAGGACACGCACCTCTTCTGCTGTAGGAGCCCAAAGCGAAAATTTTGTTTCGACAGGCGAGTATTCCATTTCGGTCAGCGCATCTTCACGGACAGGGTATTCATCAAACGAATTATATTCTTTTTTCACAGACTGACAACTAATAGTAGTAGACACAATTGATGCCCAAATAATATGTCTCACATTCATAATCTCATCTTTTTATTTTATCAGGGTTCTTGTTTATAAAATCCTTCCAGCCGGAATATTCTTTAGTCAATGCGGGTCTGCCCATTTGCAAATAATGACAATATGCTGCTGCCAATCCATCTGTCGCATCCATAAAAGGCAACATCTCGCTTTCGGGTATGTGCAACATTCTCTTCAACATGTCAGCTACCTGTTCCTTGCTGGCTTGTCCATTGCCGGTTATCGCCATCTTTATCTTCAACGGTGCATATTCTGTTATAGGGATATCACGACTCAAAGCGGCAGCCATAGCCACTCCTTGCGCCCGTCCTAATTTTAACATTGATTGCACATTTTTCCCGAAAAAAGGTGCCTCTATGGCCAGTTCATCAGGCAAATAGGCTTCTATTATACCGATCACCCGTTCAAAAATGCGACGCAGTTTTAAATAATGATCACCATATTTACGAAGATCAATAACCCCCATAGTCATTACCTGAGGTTTAGTACCTACCACTTTCAGCAAGCCATACCCCATTATGGTTGTTCCGGGATCAATGCCCAGAATGATTTTTTCTTTTACCGGCTGAATCACTTAATCACCTCCATCAAAGTGGGGAAGCCAACCACCTTATCTTTAAAGATCTTCATCATTTCTTCATTCAGACGCATCCCCTGCTGAGTATGCCAGCGATGTAAGGTGGCCGTATCTTCCACTTCCCACTGCAATGAAAAGCATTCTGAATCCTGCTCCTTATGACTAAGGATGTGCGTAAGACGGGGATTTTGCAATATTCCCGTCTTTTCCACTTCGGGAATGTAACTTTCACTAAGCCAAATGACGAAATTACGCGCATCGTCAATACCTGTTTGATAAGTAGTATTATAAATCAACATAACTATAGTCATTAAATTAAAAAAGGCCTGCTCTGCAGACCTTTTTTGTTTCATTAATAAAAGTGGAGCATGCGAGACTCGAACTCGCCACCTTTAGACTGCCAGTCTAACGCTCTAGCCAAATGAGCTAATGCCCCGAGGAATAATGACGATGCAAAGATACACAAAAAATTAATAAGACAAATCTTTTGGGAAAGTTTTTTTCATGCAAACAAAAAAACTTTGTACTTATCACCCCATCAAGTAAATCTTTATTGGAAAACCTTGCATGACATAACCCATATCCAACAATACTGTATCATATTTTATACAAAATACTAATTATTTCAAAAGTTTACCATCTTCACCCAAGAACAATGTCTGTTCATGAGCATCGCTTGTTAACACATTAACTTTATAAATGCGACTTCCATCAATACCATAAGCCATAAAAGCCTCCTTTATCATAGCACCTTCCAATGCAAGCCTGTCCATCACAGCTCCTGGCAAATCATTCACATAAATCTCCGAAAATACCAATTTTTTAGATTGTTGAGGCTTTTCCACTACCGGAGCCTCTACCAAAACCGCTTGAGCAAAAGAAACAGAAACGCTTAAAGTCATCGCTAATACCAATGTTACTAATACCTTTTTCATAATTACTTTGTTTTGTTCATTTTTACTGAAAACAAAAAGACAATAAATGTACCAAAAATCAGCAGCGTCTAAAATATCACTAAGAATCAAGCATATACATATTTGCACATTCATTTTCAGAAGTGTAGACTCTTGTTGAGCACACCACAAAAATGTGGAAAAAGTCCACAAAGATGCAACAACTAGCAAAAGACTATAAACTAGCTATTTAATGCAATAGGATGAAAAGCCTTACATTTTCATGGCGTTAAATTAACGTAAAAAACTGTTTCATATCCCATCCCCCTAACCTCATTTTACTACTTTTGCGCACACTCAGCCTATAAATGTGCAAAAGTTATCATGGAACTAGAACAGAGTTTTATTGCTCTTATCGAGCAAAGTATAAAAACAAATTGGTATTTAAACGCTCTTACAGACTATAAAGGCATCACATTGCAATACAGAGATGTGGCCCGTAAAATAGAGAAAATACATATCCTGCTGGAAAATGCCGGCATTGAAAAGGGAGATAAAATAGCCATTTGCGGACGTAACAGTGCTCATTGGACGGTAACTTATCTTGCCGTCATCACCTATGGTGCTGTAGCAGTGCCTATCCTGCATGAATTCAAAGCCGACCAGGTGCACAATATTGTAAACCACTCTGAATCCCGCCTGCTGTTCGTAGGCGACCAGATATGGGAAAATCTGAATGAGACAGCCATGCCTCATTTGGAAGGTATCATAGAGTTAAAAGATTTCGGCGTTCCCATATCCCGTTCGGAAAAACTAGCTTATGCCCGCGACCACCTGAATGAGATTTTCGGACACAAATTCCCCTGCCGGTTCCGTCCCGATGACATTTCTTATGAAAAAGAAAAATCAGAAGACTTGGCTATCATTAATTATACTTCAGGCACTACCGGATATTCCAAAGGCGTGATGCTGCCCTATCGCAGCATACTTTCCAATGTACTTTACTGTAAAGAAAAGATAGGCCTGAAAGCAGGTGACAGCATTGTATCCATGTTACCCTTGGGACACGTATTCGGCATGACCTTCGATTTTCTGTATGGCTTCACGACAGGTGCCCACCTGTGGTTCCTGACCCGTATGCCGTCGCCCAAAATCATAGCCGAGTCATTTGCCGAAATCCGTCCGCGCATCATAGCCTGCGTACCGCTCATTGTAGAGAAAATATTCAAGAAAAACATTCTCCCCAAAGTGGACAACAAGCTGGGCAAGTTATTGCTGCACGTACCTATTATCAGTGACAAGATAAAGGAGCTTATCAAGCAGAAAGCGATGGAAGTTTTCGGTGGAAACTTTATCGAAATTATTGTCGGAGGAGCCCCCTTCAATGCCGAAGTGGAAAATTTTCTGAAAATGATAGATTTCCCCTACACCATTGCCTACGGAATGACCGAGTGTGGCCCTATCATTTGCCACAGCCATTGGACAGAGCTAAAGCTGGCATCCTGCGGAAAAGTGGCCGCACGCATGGAAGCCAAGGTCTTGTCCCCTAACCAAACGAGCATAGCCGGTGAACTGGTGTGCCGGGGAGCCAATCTGATGTTGGGCTATTACAAGAACGAAGAAGCCACCCGGCAGGTTATTGACACCGAAGGATGGCTGCACACAGGGGATATGGCGACAATAGACGAAGACGGAAATGTCTTCATCAAAGGACGATGCAAGAACCTGCTGCTTACTTCTTCCGGACAAAACATTTATCCTGAAGAAATAGAATCTAAGCTAAACAACATGCCATACGTATCAGAATCACTGATCATCCTGCAACAAGACAAATTGGTGGCTCTGATTTATCCGGACTCTGATGATGCTTTTGCTCATGGCTTGAACCAACCGGATCTGGAACGGGCGATGGAAGATAATCGTTTGGAACTGAACAAACAGCTACCGGCATTCTCCCAAATAACACGCTTCAAACTCTATCCTGAGGAATTCGAAAAAACAGCCAAGAAAAGCATCAAGCGTTTCTTATACCAAGATATAAAAGAATAAAAGGGAACACTCTCACACACACATTAATACGCATCGCTTTATACATACGTATGTATAGAGCGATGCGACCGTATGTATAAGGCCACACATACTAACGTATGAGGGCACACGTACGTATGTATTTTATCATCCCCCTATTAACTACAAAAGCTCTGACAATTCTTTCCGCAAACGCTCTGTCACTTCTTCCATAGACACTTCGCGGCCCAACTCTTTCTGTAACGAAGTAACCCCTTTATCCATGAATCCGCAAGGATGGATATAACTGAAATAACGCAAATCCGTATTTACATTCAGGGCTAATCCATGCATGGTTACAAAATGGCTGCTTCTTACCCCCATCGCACAAATCTTCCGTTCCTGCGGAGTTCCTGTTGCCAGCCACACTCCGGTCGCCCCCTTCACCCGTCCGGCCTCGATGCCATAGGATGCACAGACCCTGATCACCGCTTCTTCCAGTACATGAATATATTCTTTCAATCCCAAATGATAATCCTCCAGATTCAAGATAGGATAGCAAACCAACTGTCCGGGTCCATGATAAGTGATGTCCCCTCCGCGATCAATGTGATAAAGAGTGGCACCAATCATTTTCAATTGCGCCTCCCCCAACAGCATATTCGCCTCCTTGCCACTCTTGCCTAATGTATAGACATGCGGATGCTCCACAAAGATTATTCTATTTTCATACGGTTCTCCCACCTGCTTGGCTTCTACCACAGCATTAAACAACTCCGTCTGCCGCTCCCAGGCTTCAGCATAGGGAACTAATCCCCAATTTTCAATTTTCATGATACCTCCCAGTTTTAAATGTAAAATAGGATAGGGTTCGCCCGATGCGTCTGTTGCATCCCTGCCGATAACCCGAAATCCCAAATGGCTATAAAAGCCGTATGCTTTCTCATTCTGCTCATTTACATCGACATAACGTACATGGCAATGTTCCAAGGCATAATGCATCAATCGCTTTCCTACTCCCGTACCTATGGCACGCGGATGAACAAAGAGCATTTCGAGCATCACTCCGTTAATGCCCATGAATCCTTCTATACCCGCATTGCCACGCACCATGTAAAGCGGCATGCTGTGAAGATAAACGCTCCATACCAAGGGTTTTAGTTTCTGAATATATGCTTCGGGTATGAAATGATGCGTAGCACGCACCGAAGCCTCCCATAGGCGGGTCAGTTCGTCAAAGTCATCGGATGCAGGTTGAATAATTGGATACATATTACTTTTTTCTGCAAAGGTGGGATAATTATTGTATATTTGCAACCCGAATCAAAAGAAAGAATATGTTGCCGTACATCAATGATTTCCCAATGGAGTTCCGCGATTATATCGCAAGTGAAATTATCCTGCAATACGCTCATTTTGACAAGGCGCATCGTGTGGATCATGTATCGCAAGTAATAACAGAAAGCCTCAAGCTATCCCAATATTATGACGTGAACCGCATGATGGTATATGCGATTGCCGCCTACCATGATCTTGGACTCTGCGAGGGACGGGAGTTCCACCATCTCATTTCAGGAAAAATACTATGGGCGGACAGGAAATTAAGGCAATGGTTCCCCGAAGAGCATATCTGGATGATGAAAGAGGCGGTAGAAGACCACCGTGCATCCAACAAGCATGTCCCCCGTAGCATTTATGGCAAGATTGTGGCGGAGGCCGACCGCATTATCAATCCGGACATCACCTTGAAGCGTACGGTACAATATGGCCTTTCCAACTATCCCGAACTGGACAAAGAAAAACAATACACGCGTTTTTTGGCACATTTGAAAGAGAAGTATGCTGAAGGGGGATACTTGAAATTATGGATACCTCAATCAGCCAACGCTATGCACCTGCAGGAATTGCGGAAACTGATAGCCGACGAGGAAGAACTTCATAAAGTATTTGAAAAGATCTATTCGCAGGAAACAGAAACAATACAGAATGTAGAAAATATCCCTATATTTGTCCGGAACAAAAAAAATAACAGTATATGAAAAAGCTGATCCTATCCATTTCTATGTTTCTGATTGCCGCCACTACCTTTGCGCAGTCCGAAGTGGCAACAGATAGTATTCCGCCCATTTCATTGGATGGCTACAAGAATTTTAACGGATTTGTGCTGGATATGGGTTCCATGATTATGGCTCCTCCCCCTCTGATAGCCCCACAACTTTATTATCAGCCTTACAACAATAATACAATTGCGAATTACAATGAAATATTCCGCCCCAACATGAATATCACTTATGGCAGAGGGACTTACAACCATCTATCTCCCTCCATGTATCCGGGGATGGGAATCTATGGATCCGGAAGCCTGTCGATGCCTCCTACCTTACAAAGCGCAACCTTTCAACTGAAAAACGGATTACGCATCACCACATACGGCGAATATGATGCTGACGGGAACAAAATAAGGAATCCCAGCGCATTACCTTGGGAAAGAAATAATTTCAACGGAGCTTTCGAAATGAAATCAGAGAACGGCAATTTCGGAATACGAATAGAAGTACAAAGAGGAAGGAACAATCCTTTTTAAATAAATAACGTCAGTTCGATATAACTTAAAACAATGTAAGTTGCCTGTCTTTGATGAAT
>BLLV01000207.1 GCA_011959205.1 Bacteroidaceae bacterium | reverse complement strand
GTCTCAGATTACCGACAGACAGGCTCATCACCGTCACGAGTGGGTCGGAGAATGTGACTTTGGAATGATGTAGCAAAAATAATCGCTTTCAATTCAATATATCCGAGAATTTCAGAACCGCTATACCATACACCAAAAATGCGGCTCATTTGATCTCATCAAGTATTTGATTTACTTGCGCTGTTCGCTTGATGGGCGTTTGTTAGGGAAACATAGCCGTTTGCGAAAAAGTTTATAATTTGATTCAGATTGTCATCCATAGCCAAAAGTAGTTCATGAGCGGTCATTTGAACGACTTTTCATTCATACGATTGAATGTTTGAATTATCAGTAATTCGATTGATTGACCGATAATCCGTCTGAACGTCTGAACAACTGAACGTCTGAACAACTGAACGTCTGAACAACTGAACGCTTGAACGTCTGAACCTTTGTTCAACTGAACGTCTGAACACTTGAACTGATGAACGGCAGAACATTCAACTGTATGTTCATTCGTAAAGTCAGACAGACATTCAGTCTTGCGAACACGGTTTTGAAACATTGTCTGTCTGAGAAAAGTTTAATTTTCATTCTCGATTTTCATCCATAGCCAAAAATAGTTCATGTCCGTGCATGTCAGCATTTTGCAGTGAACAATTTTCTGGGTATGCAGTTATTACTTTCACAAAGGAGATGCTCCCTTCGGGGCTTAAATAAAGCTTTTCAGATCTTCAATTACAACGCTCCATATCCAATTCAGTCATGGGTCGGACTGATTTCATTGTGAAAATCTTTCATTAAAGATGTGTTTTCGGAGACCGGAGTATTGTAATTATTCCCACAACGATTTTTCTATCGAACAGGATGCACAAACGTGCATTGCAAGGTATGGTTTACGCTGCATGAAACTCATTTTGCAGCATAAACCGCCTTGCCATTGCATGGGGCTTGCGATTACTCCAAAGTCGTAATCGCCGAAGGTCTCCCTGCGGGGCAGTATCTCTATTTACCCACTAAATTCCATCCAATTTATGAAACAAGTGAACTACCGTGGAGGGCGGCACAAGAAGGCCGACCCCTCCACAGCATTCCGTTGTTCGGTAAACTTTACCGCATCGGAACAGGCGAGATTACTCGAAATGCAGGAAAAAACCGGCATCGCATCTCTCTCGGCATTCATAAAAATGCAGCTCTTTGGAAAAACTTTCAAGGTACATTATATTGATGACAACAGCCGTATCTTCATCAGCAACCTTTCCGATTTCAATAATCAGTATCGTCGGATTGTGAACGATTACGACCTATTGGTGCAGACATTGAAAGAGAATTTCACCGAAAAGAAAGCCTTGAAATGCCTTTATGCACTGGAGCAGGAGACTATCAAACTGGTAAAGCTAAACCGTGAGATTGTCGCTCTCGCCAAAGACTTCGACGAGCAATGGTTGCAAAAATCTCAGTAGGAAATTCTCTTTACGGGAGTCTGGTATATAACGGCGAGAAAATCAACAAGGAGAAGGGCAAGGTGCTTGCCACTAATAAAATCTACAATGACGGCAGCGGCACCATCAACATCCACCGCGCTTTTGAAGACTTCAAGATGTGGATGCCTCAATCCACCAAAGCGGAGAAACCGATGATGCACATATCCTTGAATCCGCATCCAGACGACCGTCTTAGTGATGCCGAATATGCTCAATTGGCACACGAGTATATGGAAAAGATGGGCTTTGCAGATATGCCATATCTCATCGTCAAGCACGAAGACATTGATCGCCACCACATTCACATTGTTGCTCTTAGGGTACGACCGGACGGCACGGCAATATCTACCAAGAACAACTTTTACAAGAGTAAGGAGATAACCCGCGAACTTGAAAAGAAGTATGGTCTTCATTCTGCCGAACGTCAGAAGGTTACGCCGGATATGCCAATCAACAAGGTTGATCCGAATGGAGATGTCAAGCGTCAGGTGGCTATGGCTGTAAAGCTGGTCGGGATGCGCTATAAGTTCCAGACATTAGGCGAATACAATGCTGTCCTCTCCTTATATAATATAAGGTGTGAGGAAGCCGACGGCCGATATAACGGTCGTGAGTATCATGGTCTGGTCTATTTCGCAATGGACGATGACGGCAAAACTATCTCAACTCCGCTGAAGGCTTCACGACTTGGTAAGTTTGCCGGTCGTGAGGCTGTTGACCAGCGTTATCAGAATGCCAAAGAGAAGATAGATGTCAGACCCACGAAAAGAAAAGTCGCAGCGGTCATGGCGCAGTCATCCGGCAAGGACGATTTCATTGCCCGTCTGAAAACGGAGAATATAGACCTTGTGCTTCGATACACCGATGATGGCCGGATATATGGGGCCACCTATATCGACCACAATACCCGGACAGTTCTCAACGGCTCCCGTCTCGGCAAGGAGTTTTCTGCCAACGCCCTTGAAAAGTGGTTCAATAATCCGGCTGAGAAACCGATTGTCCAGACGCATAGTAACACTAAGGACAACGGAACGGCTCCTGACAATAGTCAGCATCAGTATCAGCATCAGGGTGGAGACAGCCAATCCGACGGCACAGCATCCGACAATCAATCCAACCGGCACGGGCATACTGCACAATCAACATCCGCTCAAAGCCAATCCCACGGATATGATGACACTTCCATGTTCGAGGGGCTGGGCGGTTTGTTCTCTGTCGGCCCGGCTTTCGATGCACAGGAAGAAGCCTTCTATCGCGAGATGCAACGGCGTAAGAAGAAAAAACGTCGTGGTCCGAAACTCTAATTCTAAATTTCTAAATCAAAACAAGTATGTCACAACAAGAAGATGACCTGCGGTCGCTTGCCAAAATCATGGATATGCTTCGTGGCGTAGCCATGATACTTGTGGTCGCTAATATCTATTGGTTCTGCCAGTCGCTTATAGGCGGCTGGCGGTTCCACGCCGAGACAATGAAGGTGCTCGGCAATCTCAATGAGGCCGGCGGACTGTTCAACAATCCGTGGAACGCCAAATGGTGGGCGCTACTTTTTCTTGCCCTTTCGTGCTTCGGCACGAAGGGTGTCAAGAATGAGAAAATCCAATGGCGCCAAATCTGGATTATCCTGTCGGTTGGTGTCTCTCTGTTCTTCCTCAATTGGTGGATGCTCTATATCCCTTTGACGGTTCTCTATATTATTACTACAGTGGCAGGTTTTATCTGTCTCTTGTTGGGAGGTGTATGGATAAGCCGTTTGTTGAAGAACAATATGATGGACGACCGCTTCAACGAGGAAAATGAATCGTTCATGCAGGAGACCGAGAAGAAGACAAATGAATATTCCATCAACCTCCCCACAAAATTCTTTTACAAAAAGAAGTGGAACAGAGGCTGGATTAACGTCGTAAACCCATTCAGGGCTACAATAGTGCTTGGCACCCCCGGCTCCGGCAAGTCATACGCGGTAGTCAATAACTTCATCAAGCAGCAGATTGAGAAGGGGTTCAGCTTGTACGTCTATGATTACAAAAGTCCTGATTTAACGATGATTGCATACAATCACATGTTGAACAACATGGATAAATATGGCCAATACCCGCCTCGGTTCTGCTTCATCAACTTCGATGACCCTGAACACTCTCACCGCTGCAATCCTATTCATCCCGATTTCATGACGGATATTGCCGACGCTTACGAGTCGGCATATACCATCATGATGAACTTGAACCGCACGTGGCTGCAAAAGCAGGGAGACTTCTTCGTCGAGTCGCCAATCGTCCTGTTCGCCGCTATCATCTGGTATTTGAAGCGATTTGAGAATGGTAAATATTGCACGTTCCCTCATGCGATAGAATTTCTTTGCCGGCCATACGAACAGATATTCCCGATTCTGACAAGCTATCCGGAACTGGAAAACTATCTTTCGCCATTCATCGACGCATGGCAGGGCAACGCGCAGGAACAGCTTCAGGGACAGATAGCATCGGCAAAGATTCCTCTTACCCGCATGATTTCGCCGCAGTTATACTGGATTATGACCGGGGATGATTTCACTCTCGACATCAACGATCCGAAAGAGCCGAAGATACTGTGTGTCGGCAATAATCCCGACCGTCAGAATATTTACGGGGCGGCTCTCGGTCTGTATAACAGCCGAATTGTCAAACTCATCAACAAGAAGGGAATGTTGAAGTCTGGAGTGATAATTGACGAATTACCAACTATTTACTTCAAGGGACTCGACAATCTCATAGCAACGGCACGAAGCAATAAGGTTGCCGTCTGCCTCGGCTTTCAAGATTTCTCACAGCTCAAACGCGACTATGGCGACAAGGAGGCGGCGGTGGTGATGAATACTGTCGGAAACATCTTCTCCGGACAGGTCGTTGGCGAAACCGCCAAGACACTTTCCGAAAGGTTCGGCAAGGTGTTGCAGAAGCGTCAGTCCATGAGCATCAACCGCAATGATGTGAGCCACTCGTTCAACACCCAGATGGACAGTCTGATTCCGCAGAGCAAAATCTCGACACTGACACAGGGTATGTTTGTAGGCTCCGTGTCCGATAATATCGACCAGCGTATTGACCAGAAAATCTTTCATGCCGAGATAGTGGTGGACTCCGAGAAAGTCAAGGCGGATGAAGCAAGATACCGGCCGATTCCGATTCTTACAGACTTCAAGGATGACACAGAGGACAAATCAAAAATGAAATTTGTGATTCAGAAGAATTACGAGCAGGTTAAGAAAGATGTCCGCGACCTTGTAGAACGAGAAATAGAACGCATCAAGGAAGATCCGGTTCTATGTAGATTGCTCCCCAAAGGTATATAAACAGCAATCCCGACTCATTCAGTTACTGAATGGGCCGGGATTATCATTTCATTGCGCTTTCACATAGTGATTTATGCGCTCAGGCTTTCATATTCTTCATATTGGTCGTATTCATCGAAGTCGTCATATTCGTCGAAATCATCTTCGATATATTCGATGTCGTCCTCCTCGTCATCCGGGTCGAAACCCTCGTAGTGACCGGTGGAGGTGATTGATTTGAACACTTCATCTTCGGGGCTGTCTGTGGTGACAGCGTCTGCGAAGATTCTTACGAGTTCTTCCTGCGGAATCTCTTCATTGAAGCATCCGTCTTCTTTCAGAGCGTGATACAGTTCGGCAAACTGTGCTCTGTTAAATTGTATAGATTCTTTCATACTGGGAATTTCGGATTTAGTGGATGGACATCAGGCTCTATCGTCTTCATTGTCAAGTCTGCGCTGCACGTCTTCTTCGACGCCCTTTTTGAGGCCGTCAAGAAATTCCGTAACGCTCTTGCTTGAATCCTTTGATTTGAGCGATGATATTATGTTGTTGACGTAGTGGACTGTTACATCGAGGTTGAGTGCTGCCGCCATGTTGCGTACCAGCTCTGAGAACGAATCATCGTCCATGATGCAGCCGCCTACCTTTATGGCATGGCACAGGTGGGCGAAGTGTGATTTGGGTTTGCGCCAGCGGAGGGTGCTTTTGATGTCCGGCACACCGGTTTCAGGGGTGAATCCGGTCATGGCAGAGAGCGACTGGAGCTTTCGCGACACATAACTGTGTGCGGTATTGAAGGCTGATGCCAACGCCTCGTTGACCTGATTGAGCATCATACGGCTCTTGATTTCCGATAACTGGATGTCGGCGATAGTAAGCAGTTCCAGCGCGTAGTTGTGCATGGGTGAGCCTGTTGCTGTGACCTCATGGATGGTTATGATGAGGTCTGTGAGTTGTGCAGGAAGCTCTGCTGAGAAAAGGCCCTGACGCAGATTCTTAAATACTTCAAGATTTGTCAGGTGGAACAGATCCAAACGTCTTGTTTCCATAAACAAATAGTTTTTTGTGGTTTCGAGGCATTCAACCGTGAATGCAGAATCATAACAAGCTGAATAGTCAATTTTGTTCGTTGTCGTCTATTAGTCAATGCGTTGAATTGCTGTGCTTTATGTAGTTGAGTGTATTCAGAATGTATTTTGAACTGTCTTTCTACATTCAAAAATGTCTAAAGTGTTTTCAACCAAAAGAACTTTATCTGCTGATAGAATGTTTCTTAATGTGTATTTGAGATTTCAAGACTTCATTTTCTCCCCCAAAATTGGATATATCGAAGAAAAAATGAAAAAACGACCGAAAAAGATGCCTTTATCCGAATGGAAGGTGCTCCTTTTTGCCTCAAAGGATGCGCCACTCGCGCTGCTGCTGGACTCAATCCCGGCAATGAGGTCACGTGTTACCATAACCCATGACTTCAAAAAAGCAATAGCGGAGATTAACGGCGGCAACTATACTCACGTTATGTCTGATGTCACTCAACAAGACCCGGTCGCCAGAAGAATCATGACGTGGGTTCATATAAACCATTCCGAGATCGAAACCTGTTTTCTTGGAGTAAATGGTCATCCAAGTGGGGAGATTGATATATGGGAACTCTCTAACGGTAAGATTTTCACTCACTCAATAACTGGAGTGGACCCGCTGACCGAGCCGTTGAGTGTCCTGTATTCCGAAGAAACGCCTCTGAAATGGCTCAGTCATGCAAAATGTGAGTGTCTGCAAGTCCGTGAAAGGCTGAATCCCCGAAAGAATAATGTGGTTTTGATAATGGGTGCCGGAGGAACCGGTAAGGCAGTCCTCGCGCAGATTGCCCATTTCAGTAGCCCGCGATGCGAAGGGTTGTTTGTATTTGCCAACTGTAGCTCAGACAGTAATATCCCCAATGATACTGTATGGACGGTGGAGTGTGAGAACCGATTCCGGAAAAGCGTCAGGCACATGTTCGACCAAGCCGACAAGGGCACCTTATATATTCATGACATTGACAAACTCGATCGGGTTGCTCAAAAAATTATGTATGAGGAAATCAATAAAGTTGTGGATGCTCCTGTCGCTGACAAGAATCCCCGTCTTATAATCTGCGCCACAAACAAATACCTTGAACACGAGGTAGGCAACGGAGACTTCTCCGCTGAGTTATACGCGCTTATCAGCGACTTTATCATCAACGTTCCTTCTTTAAGCCAGTTTAAGGAGGAATTGCCGATGCTGGCAGACAATCTATTGAGGGCATATTGCCTTACGGCAAAAATTTCAGAACGGAAATTCACTAAAGATGCACTGGAGACTATTCGCGCCCATGTGTGGGATGAGAATCTTCGAGGTCTTTATCAAGCTCTCAAACAAAGTTATATGATGGCTGACTCCATGTATATCAAGCCCTCTCACATGAACCTTACGCCACATCTTGACAGGAATGACTCGCTGATTGACCAGAGCCATAGCATCAAAACAGCTTTGCTGAATAACAAAGGGGTTGTTATAAGAGCCGCAAAAGAGCTTGGCATATCAAGAAGCCATTTGTATAATCTCATGACGTTATTAGAAATCACGCATGGATTTGGCTTGCCCCCTCTAAAGAAAAAACAACGACTGGAAATGAAAAAGAATAAAAACTCCGGAGAAAATAAATAGAAATCGCCGAGACCACGACCGCGCCTGGCGGCAGCTTCGCCACCTCGACTTTTGCCGCCTCCATCTTATCAACGGCAATCGGCTCGTATCCGGCTCGCGTGAGCAGGCCCGACATAAGCCGACGGTCGGATTCGGAGGCTTCTACAATGAGAATCTTGTTCATTGTTAGATAATTTTTGAATTATTAAAATACACAGTCAGATACGTTCCATGAAAGAGCATGAAACGTATCTGATTTTTTGTAGTTATTTGTCAGAATATCACATAAGTCATGTGTTATTTGGTGCGGTTTACTATATGGACCGTTTTGCCATCCTTATCAAGCATATTCAGTCTGAGATTATTTTTATCGGCGGTTAGGACTGAAAATCCGGGAGAATCATTGCAGAAAACAGTGCCATCAATTTTTTGCGGAGTCCTCGTGAGGGAGCCGGATGTATTGACCACATAGTCGATTTTTGAATCTGGGCGGCGGATGTGCTGATAATTGTGAATATGACCGCAGATATACATATCTACATTGTGCTTACGTAGAATTGTATCGACTTTCTTCTGCATATCAGTTCGCTCAGATTCCGACTTATCGGTATAGGCATAGATGGGATGATGACCGACCACAACGATCCAGTCTTCCGTCGCCTCAGTCAAAGTCTTTTCGAGCCATTGCAACTGGGCTTCGGTATCCTGATTCACAGCATCGGGATATGTGTCGGTCTTTTTCCTGTATTTGTCAATCAAAGGAGTGGTGTCGAGAAATATCACCTTGACAGTTGTCCCGTCATCTTCAAAGGTCTTGGCGTAATATCTCGCAGGCATCTCCCAACGGCGGGATATGCCGGAATAGTCGATAACCGCCTGAGTGTTGCCGCGATATTCATGGTTGCCGCAGATAGGATACCAGTTCACCATAAGCTCCGGCTGGTCGTAGATAAGCTCATAGTTGGTCATCCACAAGGGGTCTGTCACACTCTCCACTCCGCCGTAGTGATGTGTGTCGCCAAGAGCAAGAATAGCATCGGGTCCTATTTGTTCTGCAATTCTGCCCATCGTCGCGGCAACAGGCTTCTGGTCATAGTGACCATTACGTCCGAGGTCTGACACTACCATAAGGTTCACATCGCCTTTGGCGATTTCAGTCTGGGCAATGGCTCCAAAAGAGGGGATGAGAGCCAAAGCCGCGATAAGTAATTTACGAATCATTGTTTTGTATTTTTAGAATGTTACTTTTACACCGCCGTTGAATTTCACTCCGTAATATTCCTGTTGCATCGTGTAGTCCTTGCTGCCTTGGTAATAGCGCAGAGGCTGGTTGAGAAGGTTGTTGCAGTCGGCATATACGGTTATTTTTGTTTTGCGCCCGAATGTGTAGCTGACGTTCAGGTCCAGATATTTCACGGCATCATAGTATCGGTCGTAGAATGAACTTGCGCCCATTTCGTCGATAAATGCCGAGGCATAGTTGAATGAGGCTCTTGCGGAGAAACCGCACTTGTCGAAATATAGCGAGAGATTAGCGGTATGTTCAGGGGAACCCGGCAGACTTAGACCTTTTTCGTTTTCACGACCCTCGAAATTGAAATCGGTGATGCGTGAACGTGTATAGGTATATGTTGCATAAAGTCCGAGGCATTTCATCGCCGGTGTGATGAAACTGAAATCGCGTTGCCATGCAAGCTCAACACCGAATATATTGGCATTGCCGCCGTTCTTCGGTTGAGTGAATTTCGTCCATAAATTCCCTTCGTATTCCTTGTTGTAGGCCACCTCGTCGACAATAAAGCCCTCAATGCGTTTATAGAACAGACCGGCAGACACAAGTCCTATCGACTTCCAGTAATATTCGGCATTGAGGTCTATGTTGTGTGATGTGGTTGCCTTCAGACCGGGGTTGCCCACCGTTATCTCATTGTCGCCGCGGCTTATTTTCATTCCCGGGACGAGTGCCGAATATTTTGGACGGGATATTGACTGGTTGTAGCCCGCACGGAACAGGAAATCCTTATTTATCTCCCATTTCAGAAGAAGCGATGGGAGGAAGTTTATGTAGCTTGAAGTTGCCGGCGCGGTTTTCGACACCTCTCCGGTCTCGTCGTCATAGATTCTGCCGATGTAACGCAAGTCGGTGTTCTCCACTCTCAATCCTCCCATAAACTGAAGATTGTCCGCGAGCCGTGAGTCGATGCGCATGTAACCGGAAGTGACATTCTCTCGGGCGTGGTAATTGCCCGCAAGGTCCTCAGCCACCTGTTCGCTCTCAAACTGATTTTTATCATCAAGATTCAGAAAGCCGAGAAAATATTTGTCAATGAATGTTCCCGCCTTGTATTTAGCCGAAGGCATAAAACGGTCTGTAGTCATATCGACAGTATGGGAGAAAGCATCCTTGTCAAAGGCCTTCTCATCAATGGGAGTGTATTCGTAGAAGTCTATCTCTTTGTTCTTGAACTTGCTGACGAATTTGAAGCCGAATTTGAGCTTTGCCCTGTCGCTGAGTTTTGTCTTGAAATCAAGAGCTGCCTTGAAGTCCTTCTCGACAATATCTTCCTGCTGCTGTGTCAGTTCCTTGAGTGAGAAATCATCATTGAGTGTAATAGTGGAGCCTTCCTCCGGAGTGGCAAGCGGCTCCCGCGGATTCGACAGATCAATACTGAACTTCTGTTTTTTCAGACGATAATCGATATAGCGCTCGTTAGGCCTTTCCTCGGAGGCTCTCGCATATCCTAATTTCCAGTCAATACCGAAAATGCCGAGACGGTTCTCGCCTCCGAGAGTGAAGTCCATGGTGCGTTGGCGTTCCAGACGGGCGTTGCGGTTGTCGGGCGTGCCACCTTTGGTCTGCACCCTGACATCGGCTTTCCCCTCCGGGGTCATGTCTTTCAACGTCGTGCGATAGCGGTTTTCCCAGTCGTTGCGGTTGTTGAAGATACCTTTGAACCATATCTTGTTGTAGTCGTTGAACTTCCAGTCGAGCGACAACGAATAACTCTGACGCTCGCGGGTGACAAAATACTGCCTTATCTGATAGTCGTTGACATAGATTTTGCCGTCGTCATCTTTTTCCCATATAAATTCTGTATTATATGATCCGGCTGGCGCATTATTATAGGAGGCTGCAAGCATCACTCCGAAGCGGTCATTGAAGAAACGGTTACCGAGAGTGAGTCCGAAATTCATCTGCGCCTTACGGCTTATCCAGTTGTAGCCTGTTCCCGCTACGGCTCCGACAGTAAATCTGTGTGGAGAATTTTTCGTAACGAGGTTGATAGAACCGCCGATGGCATCGCCGTCCTGATCCGGCATAAGTGTCTTGCTGACCTCTATTGTCTGAATCATATCGGACGGTATGAGGTCAAGCTGGACATTGCGAATGTCTCCCTCGGCCGATGGCAGTCTTGACCCGTTGATTGTCACTGAACTGAACTCAGCCGGAGTGCCGCGTACCTGACCGAAACGGGCCTCGCCCTGATCATACTGCACATTGATACCGCTTATACGTTTCAGAGCGTCTCCGATATTCGAGTCGGGGAATTTGCCAATCTGGTCGGCAGACACCACATTGGTTATATTGATATTGTTCTTCTGGGCATTTATGGATCTTTGCTGCCCGGAGAAAACGCCGGTCACTACAACTTCATTCAGTTCCCGTGATGTATCCGACATTACAATGTCGTCAACCGTCGATTCTTCCGAAACCACGATTGTTTTACTGACCGGGAGAAAACCGATATAAGTTACTTTCAGATTATGATCCCCGGATGAAAGGTTGGCAAACGAGAAAAAGCCGTCGAGATCCGTAACCGCCGACAGCTTGTTGCTGTCAATGATAACCACCGCTCCCGGCAGCGGGTTCTTCTCATTGTCAAGGATGCGGCCTTTAAGTTGTCCGTATTTCGGACTGTCAGCCGCCATAATGGTCAGACTTGAAGCAAGCGCGACCAAAAAAGTTGACATTACTTTTTTCATTGTGATTGTTGTTTTGTTTCTGATTCACGTTGCAAAATTCGCCAACTAATATTTCATGGGTTTATCAGATTTGTTTAGATTTTATGAAATAAATTGTGTCATTAAACTTTTATTAAACTTTTGAGCATTAGGACAGTATTTGACCTATTATTAGTAATTTTGCAGCATGGAAACAAAAAAGAAGATACTTGTTGTCGACGATGAGGAGGCTTTGTGTGACGGCCTCGGATTCAATCTTGAAGCGGAAGGCTATCAGGTTGACATGGCGTATAGCGCGGAGGAGGCTCTTGCCCTCAACCTTGCCGCCTATGACCTGATACTCCTTGATATTATGATGGGGGAAATATCCGGGACTCAACTGGCACGCATAATGAAGTCGAATCCGGCAACTGCCTCCGTTCCCATCATATTCTGCACGGCCAAAGACACGGAGGAGGATATGATTGCCGGTCTCGACCTCGGAGCAGACGACTACATAATGAAGCCTTATTCTCTTAATGCCGTACTCGCTCGTGTTCGTACTGTGCTTCGCCGGACTGGGGCTTCTGTCGCACCCGCCAAAACGGATTCAGATCTTGTTTCATACAAAGGATTGGTACTGTCTGCCAAAAACAGGACTTGCACGGTTGACGGAACAGAGGTGAAAATGCCCAAAAAAGAGTTTGAGATACTGCTTAAACTCATTTCCAACCGTGGACAGATTTTCACCCGTGCGGACCTGCTGAACGAGATATGGCCCGACGAGGTTGTGGTGCTTGACAGGGTTGTTGACGTGAACATAACCCGCATCCGTCAGAAGATAGGAATCTACGGCAAGAATATAGTAACCCGATCAGGATACGGTTATGGGTTCATTGAATAAACTTTCTTATCCGCAGCGTCTGTTCGTTTGGCTTCTCGGATATTCCCTGCTGATGGTCGGGTGCTTTGTAATTTTTCAATATCATAGGGAAAAGGAATTCAAGGCGGAGAAGATTGACAAGCAGCTCCAGCTCATCAACACATATATTCTTACAGAACTGAGCGAAGGGCATGATGTCCAGGATATAAAACTTGACGAGTTCAAACCGTTCAACGATATTCGTATAAGCGTAATTTCCGACAAGGGACATATAATATACGACAATACTCTTGACTCGTTGCCGAAAACAAATCATCTTGACCGTCAGGAAATCCGGGATGCAATGCTGAATGGCTCCGGCTATGCTGTAAGACGGCACAGCGAGAGTACAGGCAACTATTATTTTTACTCGGCGAGAAAGAGCAATGACGGCAATATTGTCCGTACCGCAGTGCCGTATTCCATATCGTTCAGCGGACTATTGCAAGCAGATTACGGTTTTTTATGGATTATGGGGATTATTACATTGATTATGTGCATCCTGGGCTATTTCGCAACCCGGAGGGTAGGTCTCCACATAATCAGGCTTAACAAATTTGCCGAGAACGTGGAAAACGGGGCACAGATTTCCGATACAGAACCGTTTCCCCACGATGAGCTTGGCGAGATTTCAAACCACATAGTCCGTCTATATGCCCGTCTGCAACAGGCGGTGGCAGACAGGGACAGCGAGCATCGTGCCGCTCTTCATGAGCAGCTTGAAAAGGAACGCATCAAAAAGCAACTCACGAACAATATAAATCACGAACTGAAAACTCCCGTAGCGTCAATCAGGGTCAGCGTGGAAACGATGCTGGCACACAGGAATATGAGCGATGAAAAGCAAACGTTGTTCCTGCAACGCTGCCTTACGAACACGGAAAGGCTACAGCGGCTTCTGACCGATGTGTCACTCCTTACGCGCATGGATGACGGAAGCACCTCCATCATAAAGGAACAGGTCAATCTCACTGATATAATAAATGACGTGGTTGAGGACCGACAGATACTTGCCGCCACAAAAGGGATAACAATCGAGAATTTTGTTTCCCGCGACATCGTTATGGCCGGAAATTCGCCGTTGCTTGAAGCGGTGTTCAACAACCTTATCGACAACGCCATTGTTTATAGTGGAGGAACAAGGATAAAAATAGGATTAACCGGTTTGGATAGCGACAAGGTGACGTTAACATTGTCAGACAACGGTTGCGGTGTACCATCCGAACACCTTCCAAGGCTGTTTGAAAGGTTTTATCGCATCGACAAGGGTCGGTCGCGTGCGGCGGGAGGAACAGGACTCGGCCTTTCAATAGTGAAAAACGCCGTGATTATGCATGGTGGCGAGATTATCGCCGAAAATAAATGCTCTGGAGGATTATTATTCAAAATAACATTTTCAAGGAACTCAAAATGAAGACAAAACTGAAAATTGCGCTTGTCGCTCACGACCAACGCAAAGCCGATATGGTAGATTGGGTAAAATTCAACGCCCAATATCTTTCCCAACATGAGCTGGTATGTACCGGCACGACCGGAGGGCTTATAAAGAATGCTTTCTCAGAAGCAGGAATAGATGCTCAAGTCGAATGTATGAACTCGGGTCCGATGGGCGGTGATGCCGAAATAGCCGCAATGGTGGTAAGAAACGAGATTGACCTCGCTGTTTTCCTGATAGACGACCTTAATGCGCAGCCCCACGAGGCGGACATTCAGATGCTTTTGCGTCAATGTCGTCTCCACAACGTGCCGATTGCCTGCAACCGTATAAGTGCCGACCTGATGATTTCAAGCCGCCTGTGGGATGACCCCACATATAAACCCATCGAACAGAGCTATATACGGTTTGACCGCAATTAAACTCTCTGACTGTTCGGTAGTTTTAATAAATGGTTAAGGATTTTGAAATATTCATGAAATGTTTTCTTAGTTACTTTGCAGCAGAATAAGTAATTAAGACAACAATGGAAATACTGTTTCTTTGCGTAGTAATTTTTCTGTTTCTGCTGGCTGTGTTTGACCTGTCAGTAGGTGTGAGTAACGATGCTGTCAACTTCCTGAATTCGGCAATCGGGTCTAAGGCGGCATCATTCAAAAGAGTCCTGATTGTCGCTTCCATCGGTGTTTTTATCGGTGCGGCGATGAGCAACGGTATGATGGAGATTGCCCGGCACGGAATTTTCCGTCCCGAGCATTTTTCATTTTATGACCTTATCTGCATTTTCATGGCGGTAATGGTCACAGACATCATCCTTCTCGACATCTTCAACTCGCTGGGTATGCCGACATCGACCACCGTGTCAATGGTTTTCGAGCTTTTGGGTGCTACATTCGTTGTAGCTCTTATCAAAATGGCGGGAGGCATCGGTCTCGGTTTTGATGACTTGCTTAACACAGAGAAAGCCTTGTCGGTTATTCTCGGAATATTCCTGTCTGTTGCGATAGCCTTTTTCTTCGGTACGGTGGTGCAGTTCATATCCCGCATGGTGTTCTCGTTCAATTACCGGAGCAATCTGAAATGGAAGATAGGGATATTCGGCGGTATCTGCGCCACTGCGATTGTTTACTTCCTCCTGATTAAAGGGGCAAAGGATCTTTCTTTTATGACCCCTGAACTGAAAGCGTGGATAAAAAACAATACAGCGTTAATTATACTGTCCTGTTTCGCAGTTTTTACAGTGCTGATGCAACTGCTCCATATCTGCAAGGTCAATGTGCTGAAAGTGATTGTGCTGATGGGTACATTCTCGCTTGCCGTGGCATTTGCCGGAAATGACCTTGTGAACTTCATAGGTGTTCCCTTGAGCGGTCTGGCTTCATATCAGGATTTTATAGCCAACGGCGGCGGAGATTCCAAAGGCTTCCTTATGGATTCGCTCAACGGCCCGGCAAACACCCCGATATATTTCCTAATCGGTGCCGGTGTCATAATGGTGGTGTCACTTGCAACGTCAAAAAAAGCCCGGAATGTGACCAAGACTGAAATCGGACTCGGAAGCCAGCAGGGTGGCGATGAGATGTTCGGTTCATCCCGCATCGCCAGAAGATTGGTTAGATGGACTTTATCATTTCTATCTTGGGTGCGCCGTGTGACACCGATAAAAGTACGCCGTTGGTTCAACCGCCGTTTTAATGTGGATGAGACCATTATGGATCAAGGGGCGGCTTTCGACCTCATACGCGGCTCTGTAAATCTGGTACTTGCCGGCGCGCTTATTGCCTTCGGTACTTCACTAAAACTGCCCCTGTCAACTACTTTCGTCACATTCATGGTCGCTATGGGTACTTCTCTCGCTGACAGAGCATGGGGTCGTGAAAGTGCGGTATTCCGCATCACCGGTGTGATTTCAGTAATTGGTGGTTGGTTCCTGACTGCGGGAGCGGCGTTTATCGGTGCGGGAATGATTGTCGCTGCTATGCACTATGGCGGACAATGGGTTATGCTTCTGTTGGCGGCTCTGACGATATTCATAATTATCAACAGCAATCGGAGATTTAGAAAGAAGACTGAGGAAGACAATGGCGATGCACTGTTCCAGACCATAATATCCACTCAGGATAAAACGCAGACATGGCCGTTGCTTATGATGTATATCACGGAACAACAGGAGAAATTCATGACCTATGCCGAGGAAAAATACCGGGATATAACATCAGCTTTCATAACTGAAAGTTCCGGGGTGCTGAGCAAAACAGAGTCAAGCCTTGCACGTCAGAAAACGATACTTAAAAATGCTCGCCGCAAAGAGACTCTGTGCTTCCGTCACCTGACCCGAGAGATGTCGATAGAAAAAAGCACATGGTTCTATCTCAGTAATAACTGCTGCATGGGTATACTATATAACCTGCGACGCATCAACGAAGTGTGCAAGGAACACATCGACAATAACTTCCTCCCGTTGCCGCCCCGATATGCCACTGAATACGAGTTAATCAGAACCCAAATAAGCACTCTTTTCAACGATACTCTCGGACTTATGAGAAGTGGTGACACCGAGACAATAGGCAATCTTCGCCGACACTGCGACGAAATCAAGGATACCGTTTCCGATACATATCACCGTGTGCATGACCAGCTTCGCGACGGGGACACATCGGCAATGTCTGTTCTGTATGTATATGTCAATATGCTTCAGGAGACGCAGGAAATGGTATCGTCAATCCGTAAATACCTTCGTGCGTTTGCTAAACTGCGCGACTCGGAGTTCCGTACCCGCCCGGCAAAAATCGTGATGCCGACAGTATAAAGTCTAAGGTAAGAAAGATTGTTCCTAAGGTTGAGATGGAAGATTTATTCTTCCATCTTTTTTGTATTGCAATCGTCTGAGCGATTTAATATTTATCTAATATTTCCGATATAAACGTGAAATAAAAATGAGGTTACTTTGCAACAAAGAAAACTTATAAATCATGTGCATAACAGTTATCTCCATCATATCTCTGGCAGGAATCATTGTCATGTTGCAAAGACATATCAGCAGACGAAAAATAAAGGAAAGATTTTGTCTTGTCTCTTCTGGTCGGCCTGTTGGAAAGTCGTGTTTGATTATGACGATGCAGTCATGTGGCCCGATTATCGACAAAGCATTGGAATGTCTTTCAAGCAATGACAATATTGAGGTTTGTAAGAACCATCGAACAGGATCTCAGACCATTGATATAATCAGCGATAAAGTCCGGGATTGTTCGGCAGACACAGAAGGAAAGATCGGTAAGACCTCACTATATTGCGAATATATGCTTGAGGCCACTGACAAGATAGCCGAAACGACACGGCATCTTGTCACTTCCCCCGACAGTTATATCCCGATTTCATACAAATGCGAGATTGAGACAATCCGTGGAGGAATTGTCAGGCTATCTCGATTGGCTGACGGCATCCTCGGTGTTGATGACGATATAATAAAGATTGCCGGAGACACAGGTCTGGAGAAGGATTTTATAGAACACAGCATAGCCGTACATTCCAAAGGGATGACCCATGAAGACTTTGATGAAGGAGCACCCGCATATTCCTATCTTATGCTCCTGTATTATCTTCATTCCTTTGTCAGCTCCTTTTCACAGGCACTCAGAAACATCGAAACCAACAATAAATTAAAGACAGCATGAAACAAATTTTAATTATGACGGCGGTGTTGTCCGTAATTGCAATGTCTGCCGTGGCTCAGAATAAAAATCCATTCATTCCTGAAATACACGGAACAATCCGTGCCAAATATGAATATGAACCTCAGATAGACAAGGGACGCTTCGAGATACGCAATGCACGGCTGAGCGTGGAAGGCAAGGTGATTCCCATTGTGAGATACAAGGCAGAGATAGACCTTTCTGACGAGGGAACAATAAAGATGCTCGACGCATACGTGCGACTGCAACCAAAGGATGCGTTAAAATTCACCTTCGGTCAGATGAGAGTGCCGTTTACCATTGACGCTCATCGTTCACCACATCTACAGTATTTCGCCAACCGATCCTTCATAGCAAAGCAGGTCGGCAATGTGCGCGATGTCGGAGCATCAGCGTCATGGACGTTCAATGACCGTATGCCCATTACTCTTGAAGGGGGTATATTCAACGGCTCGGGACTTACAAATCAAAAAAATTTCTGGACCGACAACTATAATTTCTCGTTCAAGGCGAATACTATGATTGCCCGGCAATTCAATATAACACTCAGTTGCCAAAAGGCAAATGCCGGGGATGTGAACGTGATGATGTACGATGCAGGAGCCTATTGGCAAAATCAGAGATGGCACATTGAGGCTGAGTACCTCCGCAAGCATTATGCCCACGGCTCTTTCGCTCCTGTAAATGCTGTTGACGCATTTGCCGCATATCGACTTCCGTTGAAAAAGGGGCTGACGTCCATATCATTCCTCGGTAGATATGACTATATGTCAGACCATAGCAAAGGTACGAAAGATGAATCCGGCAATCTAAAAATAGATGATCCTGAAAGACACAGACTGACCGGTGGTGTTACATTCAGCATGGGAAAGAAATCATTGCAGGCGGATATTCGCTTCAACTATGAGCAATATTTTTACAACGAAGGTGTAACTCCGGCAATTTCAGAACAAAATAAGATAGTCTTGGAATTTGTAGCCCATTTTTGACAATAAAGTGCAAAAAACAAAACCGACAGCATTGAATCCAATTCAGTAGCTGTCGGCTTTGCCATCTATCGTAATCCAGTGAAAGTACGCCGTGAGGCATACATATAAATAGGTTCAGCCACCATCGACTCCTTTGAGCCGGAGGATTGTGCCGGGTTCTCGACCCGCTGTGATTGCTGTGGCTGCTCATCCCGCTTGACTTCCTCGCCGTCTTTTTCATCGTGTTTAGGGGCAAGTTCGGCGGTAATCTTGCGGTCGAGGGCGGCAAGTTCGGATTTCAACGCCTTTAACTCATCCTCTTTGCCCCATGTCTTGGCGACGATGCCTTCGAGAACTGGAACATCGGCCTTGAGTTTGGCCGTGCGTTCCTCGTACTGGGCGATTATGCCGGGGATTTTCTCCAGAGCGTTGACGAAGTTCATGCAGGCGGCATGTGTGTCGCTCATGGCAATGAAGCCGTTGTTGAACTTGTATTTGTAGTTGCCTTCGACAACAAAACGGTTCTGGATGCCTTCTCTGCCGTCAACGACCGTCCGCTCCGATATTATGCTTATCGGGAAGCCATAGACCTCGCCGACACGGACGTATTTACCGTGGGTGTCGGTCGTGCGAGCCAATCCTTGCAGGTAGATGCCCATGTTCTGCTCATCCTTATACTTACAGTCGTCAAGGACAAGACTGTTGACCGGATTGCCGTCCTTGTCTCGCTGAACAGCAGACTGATACTTGGCAGCGTCTTCCTTCATCCGTGCGATAGCCGCCTCATTGTTGGCGATGTCGTGGCTGATGGTCTGGAGTCTGAAACGGGAGTCTCCGATGCCCTTGTTGAAGGATTTGCGCTCACTCTCCAATGCCGCTATGCGCTTTTCGAGTTTCGCTTTATCCAACAGGTCGGTGTTACCGCTGAGTATAGCCATGTATTCCGAGAAGTTCATGCCGTTCTTCTCATCCATCGAACCCTCGTCAATGGTTCTGGCTCCCATAGCACCGGATTTCAACTGGGCAATGAAAGTAGCCTTGCAGTGAAGAAGATTGAACTTGTAGGAGTCCAGCGACTTCTCGACAGCATAGATGATTACATCCACCTTGTTATCAGCATACAACTTGGCAATCTCGTTGCCGGCTCGTATCGCACGGCCCTCACGTTGTTCAAGGTCACTCGGTCGCCAGGGGCATTCGAGTTCATGGACCGCAACCGCTCTGCGCTGGGCGTTCACGCCTGTGCCGAGCATGGTTGTCGAACCGAACAAAACTCTGACATCACCGCTGTTCATAGCCTCGATGACAGCCTTTCGGCTACGTTCCGTCTTACACTCCTGAATGAAACGTATCTCATGCGCCGGGATACCATAATCCTCAATCAGCTTGCGCTTGATTTCGGAATAGACATTCCATTCGCCGGGCTTGTATGTGCCGAGGTCGCTGAAAACAAACTGTGTACCTTTCTGCGCGTCGTATTTGCGGTAGTATTCGGCAATCATCTTGGCGCAATGGCTGGCCTTGTTGTTCGGATCGTCGCCGTATGAAGGGTCAACGAGCCGGAGGTCAAGAGCCATCTTGCGGGCATAGTCCGTGGCAATGAGCATCTTCGCTTTTTCCTCGGTGTCAGACAATGGCGCCCTGCCGAGTATCGTGGCATCGCCACTCTCGGCAAACTTCATCAGTTTCTCGATGAAAGCCTCCTGCGCCGGTGTCGGAGGGATGTTGTGAAGAATCTCACGTTTCTCCGGCCGGTCAACACCTACATCCTCGGCGGTACGATAGTCCGTTATCTCGTTGTAGAATGCCGCCAGTTCCGGCACCTTGATGAAGTAGCGGAAACGCTCCTTCTGAATCAAGTTGTTGGTGACGGAAAACTCGAAGTCGGTTGTCTTCTTGGCGAAGATAGCCGCCCATGCGTCAAAACTGCGGATTTCCTGCCGCTCCAGCTCATTCGGTCGTAGATACTTGAAGAGCAAATACAGTTCAGTCAAAGAATTGGAGATTGTCGTGCCACTGAGAAAGGTCGCCCCTAGGTCTTTGCCTGTACGTTCCTGAATGGTGCGTATAGCATAGAGAAGATTGAGGGAGCGTTGGCTTCCGTCGGCGTTGCCGAGACCGGCGACACGGGTGTGACGGGTGTTGAACATCAAATTTTTATAGTTCTGAGATTCGTCAACGAATATGTGGTCGATACCCATCTGTTTGAAGTCCACCACGTTGTCGCGGTTCTGCTCCATCTGATACTGGATGGTGGCAATCTTGGCGGTAAGATTCTCCTTGCGCTTGATAAGACCTTTCAGCATGGCGCGTGACACGTCATGCCCCTGCTGCCTGACAACTTCAAGGTTCTCCTCCACGCTGTCAAGTTCCGCCTGAAGAATCTCCTGCTGGATTTCGGGCGACTGCGGTATCTTGCCGAACTGGTCGTGCGACATTATAATGCAGTCATAGTCGTTGTTCTTCATTTTATTGAAGAACGCCACACGGTTGTCCGCCTTGAAACTCTTTTCATCGGCATAGAGAATCCTCGCGTTGGGATAGGCACTATGGTATGTCATGGCAATTTCTGCCACATTCGCCTTCATTCCGATAATCATCGGCTTGTGGGCAAGTCCGAGACGTTTCATCTCATGTGCCGCCATACACATTATCAGTGTCTTGCCGGTCCCGACTTGATGGTCACAGATGCCGCCGCCGTTCTGCAACAGCATCCACACACAATCCTTCTGCGACTGATACACGGAGTGTATGCCGTAGCGGTCTCCGAGCATCTTCATATTGAGGTCGGGGAACGTCTGGTGGCTGCCGTCATACTGCGGACGCACAAAGCAGTTGAACTTGCGGTTGTAGAGGTCAGAGAGTTTCTCCTTGAACTCAGGCGACTGCGCTTCGAGCCAGTCGGCAAAACCGTTGCGGATTTCGTCGATTTTGGTATTGGCAAGCTGAATCGCCTCGCTGTCAGGCACCTTGATATCGTGGCCGTTCTCATCCTTTCCGGCAGACTTCTTGATGTCGGGGACGGTGTTGTGCAGGGCGTGTTTCAGAAGGCTTATGCCGTCGTATGTGCGGTAATAGCCTCTGACGCAGAATTCCTCCCATATCTTCATGTTCTTGCGTGGCGCGTCACATGAATACTCGTCCATCGAGGATGAATAGGCAATCTTTATGTCGGTGCCATACAGATTGCTCATGTAAGCGGAGTATATGCCGGTGGGTATCCACCTCTCGCCGAAATTGAAGTCAAGTTCGGCGAAAGTGATTTTTCGCGGGGTGGCTTCTTCAAGTGCTTTGAGAGAATCCTGCGCCATAGCGATATATGGCTCGATGCCGTCATATCCGGGGAAGTTTTTGATACGTTCTTCTTCGCGGTCAATCCATGCCTTGACATCCTCGGCTTTCTGCACCACGTTTCCGGCGATAAACCTGTCCTTGATTTCATAATTCTCCACCAGAGGGTTATAATATATGTGTCCCTCCAGACTCTGAATCAGATTTTCCTCGGACATATCCACTAATCCGGTCATATAGTCCAGATTGACGGCACCGAACTTGTTGAGCGATGCAGATAACGCCTCCATAGGAGTATCGACACTTGTCAGTTCATCCACAGCGAATGAAACAGGATGATCGAAGATGTCAGCCTTGACAAACCTACCGTTCTCGCCGCGCTCCAATGCCAGTGCGTCACGCCCATTGGCGTCCATGAGGATAAATCTCACATTCTGTTTCTCGTTGAGATTACCGTATTTCTCCACAAACTCATCATAATACTGATTGAGGTGTTCGCGCAGCTCGGCACTTGCCTCGTGCGTTTCAGCCTCGTAGTTGTAGAGTTGCTGGTATGTCTCCGACAGGGTGACATAGAGCATGGCGCGTTTCGCCTGTTCCGGCTTCAACTCCAACGGATTGAATGTTGCTCCGTTCTTGCGGACTTCCGAGAGGAATCCGACCATGCCGTCCTGAACGACCATACTGCCGTTATGGTGGAAGAACTGAATGTCCTCCGAGAAAGGACGGGGAGACATATCCCTTTCGACAGGCTCCGGCTTTTGTGGAACCACTCTTGGCTGTCTGCCGGGTATGAAGTCGCCTTCGGTTCTTTCAATGACGGTGCCGCTTTCGTTGATAGTCTCGCCATTTGCAGCGGCTTGTTTGGCGGCTTCTTCCGCCTCACGTTCCAGACGCATTTCTTCAAGCTGGCGGTGGGCAATAGACATCATGGTTTCGTAGAATCCATTGATGGGCGGATTGTCCTCCCAGTTAAGAGAGCCATAAAACTCCAGCTCCTTTTCATTGAGCGGACGGAATTTCTTTACGGGTATGTCCTTGACTTCGACACTCGGTTTCGGCTTGGGGGCATCCTCAGCCTGTTTCGGCTGACGGCGGGGTTTGCCGATAGGCTCCAATTCGCCGAAGAGATTGTAGGCAAACAGGCGAGGGTCGGGATTATCGGTGTAATCAGGACTGCCGTCGGTCTCTATATCCTTGGCTGGTTCCATTTTTGATGAATCAACAGGAGCGGGGGCAGGCTTTGGTTCCGGCTCAGGCTCCGCTTTTGGAGGCTGATTGGGTGTAACCGTTTCAACCACCTTCTGCTTAGGTGTCTTTTTCAGCTTCGGGTCTTCCAACTGTTCGCAGATTGCCACACGTTTGCCGGCCCGCACAAGTTTGGGCAGATATGTGTCAAGAGCATGATGCGGAAAGCCAGCCAATTCAATATAATTGTCCCTGCCGTTGGCTCTGCGGGTCAAAGTTATACCTAATATTTCCGAGGCTGTCACGGCATCCTTGCCGAATATTTCATAGAAATCACCCACACGGAAAAGAAGTACAGCATCAGGATGTTTCTTTTTCATCTCCTGATACTGTTGCATCAGAGGTGTATTGGTATGGCTCGACTTTTTTTCAGCTCTTGGAACTTCCACCTTCGCATCCTGCTTGGGTGTAGGAGTTGGCGTAACAGGGTCAGGTGTAGGCGGCTTAATGCCTTTGGAATTATACAATTCCAGATTCAGGCGCAGGTGCAACGACTCGTCGAGTGCCTTACGCAAGTCTTGTGCAATGCCATCGACACCTCCGTCATGGTGGTACACGATAGCAGGTTTGCCATACTGGTCATTGCCAACCTTGGCGTCGGTGCATATAACATTCTGCGGAAACGCCTGAAAGAACTTGTTGCCTGGCACTTTTGTACCCCGGTCAACTACCGATTGAATGAAAAACTCTTCATCAGCCGACAAAGACTTCTTTTCGGTGTGCTTCTGGAAAATAATCAGGTCAGAGCCGACATCTGTTCCAGCATTTTCGCTGAACGTATTGTTGGGCAGACGCAGAGCCGCCACAAGGTCAGCCTTTTTCACAAGCTCCATTCTTATGAAAGGCGAAGCGGCGTTCATTACACCCTGCGATGTGATAAAGGCAATCAGGCCTCCTTCTCTCACTTGGTCAAGACCTTTGAGAAAGAAGTAATTGTGCAACGACTTGGAAGCCTGACGATAGCCAATCTCCTTGCTAACGGCATAAGCCGGGTCTGCAACCGCGAAATCTCCGAAAGGAACATTGGAGGCAGCAACATCAAAGTAACCGTTGAAGTCACTCTCAATCTTCTCGAACCTCTCTATGCGTGTCAGCATTGACGGGTGCAGGGCTGACAAGATTTTACCGGTGAGCAAGTCCTTTTCGTAAGCCAACACCTCGGCTCCGGGGTATCTGTCATTGCGCAGGAAAGAGTCGATAAACGCTCCCTGTCCGGCAGACGGTTCAAGAAAACTTTTTATCTCTACACCCTGATATTTAAGCGCATCGGAAATAGCATCAACAATACGGTTGTCGGTATAGAATGCTGTCAGCGTTGACGCCTTCAACGACTCCATATAGCGGTTAAACTCCTTATCATCACGAGAATAATCGTGAATCAGCCGACGCAGCTCTACCGTAGGCGCGAACAGTTCAATGTCGCTCTTGCTCCACTTGGCGGCATCCGCCAGTTCATTGGCATCGTTGAGAATACACTTCAACCCACCGAATCCGGCATACTTGCGCAGCACTGCAATCTCCTCGGCAGTCTGCGCCCCGCGCCCCTTGACACCGAGACTAAACGCCATCCGTATCGCCTCGATGTTGTCGCGCATTGTTTGTAGTCTATTGTAACTCATTGCGGTATTGTTCTAAAATGTCCGCAATGGTACCCGCTAACTCGTTCTGTAGCCTCGGGTAATCTTCTCTGCTGAGGAAGTCCCCGTTGACTTCATACTTGTCAAGTATGGCGTTGACGTAACGGAGTCCGAGCAGTAATTCTGCCCACTCAATTTTTGCTTCTTCAGTCGGCAGGTCGTTGTGGAACAGTTCTTCAAGGAGGTTGAATATCACATCCCAACGGGACACATAGTGACCTTCGAGAAGAACACGCATGGCGAGTTCCTCGGCTACGGACTGACTGCGCCCTTCGAGGATAAGGTGGGTCATGGTCTTATATGCTTCGCCGGCGCGGGTATTGATAAACTCTGGGTCTGTTAATTCGGGAAAGCGGTGGTCACGTAGGTGACCGTAGAGATAGGCTGCGAAATAGTCCATCTCATTTTCATGAGATTGTTTCATTATGGTGGGGAATTTAGTGGTTTGCCGAAATCCTGTTTGCTTAAAGTGGTGTATGGTAGGCATATAAGCAAAAGGACACCGGGTTCCCGCCCGATGTCCAACCACTAAATCCACGTCAAAAATGAAACAAAAACATTATATGACGTTGAATCAAGTGCAAAGATACAAAATCTTCGGGACATTCGGGAGGAGTTATTGATATTTTAGCTGATTTTCAAGCCTCTTAACCCGCTTTCTTGTGGGATTTACGCTTCTTGCGGGCTTTCTTCTGAAAATCATTCTCGTCGGGGGTGAAGGCCTCGATGACTCGCTTCACGATGAGGTTGTAGAGTTTTTCCTCGTCACGGCTGAGGTCGGTGGGATGCAGCCCGGTCGTGACTATGCCATGACCGTTATAGGGCGTTTCGCCATTGTGGAAGGTGTTGCGGGTGCTGAGCCATCCCACTTCTTTAGCCATCCGGCCGTAGCAGGGGTTGTGTTCCAGCACACGGAAGTCACGACGCATGGAGTCATAAACATTGCCGGGGATGCCGTTCTGGTAGAGGTAGGGGTATGAGATCAGCCCTTTGGCGTAAAGTTTGTGGGCGATGAGGAACGTCGGCTCAAAATCGTAGCCGAGTTCCATAGTGGCATCCATCCACAGGGTGACCATGTTGTGAAGAGTCTGACCCTTCACGATATTCAGTTCCACGTCGCCGCTTTCATCGGCTGATTCGTTCTCAGCCGATTCGATGTCGAGGTCTTTTCCTGCGGCCTCGGAATTGGCTTTGAGAAAAAAATTCACGAGTTCCTCCGCGAGCCATGCCTCATGCTTGTCGGGAGAATATGTGCCGTTCTCGACAGCCCGGATGATGATGGGCTTACGCAGACGTGGAAGCCATGCGCGGCGCACAGTCACCGGCATACGGAGATACCAGTACAGGTTCAGGAACGCCAGTTCTCCTTCGAATGTGGGTTCCATGGCGTTGACGACGACATTGCTTTTTGCCCACAGCGTCTTGATTACGGAGAGTTGGGCTTCGTCGGCTTTCGACTTCTCCCAGCCGAGCAGCGCATCATAGTTGCGCATCCTGAAATTGAAGTGGTGCGCGTACATCTGGCGCATGTCCTGACCGGAGTTCATGACGAACTTTTCGCCATGCTTGTATTCGGATTCGATGATTTCGCCGTTGGTCCATGTCACGGCATAGCCGTTGCCATGATAGTAGCCTTCGAGTTCGGAGGTTGCGCCGATTGCGCGGGCAATGGTCTCAGCCATGAAACGGTTGGCGGTTACGACTGTCACGAGTGTCTTCTTTGTCATATTTGAAATGTTTTTATTGTGAGTTGGGAATTTTGAGACGAAAGCGTCGGGAGGTTCCGGACCCTCCCTAGGCGTTTCATCCGCGTGGGTTCAGTGGTTGTGGATTATACTCTGCTGTGGGAATCAGAGTCGCGGGCCCTTTGGCTTACGCTGCTGCTTTTGCTGGATTTCGTCCTTCGGCTGGGTCTGTCCCTTGGTCAGAGGGTCGGTGATGTTCTTCGTCTCCTCGTTGGTGAGACCGTCGTTGTTCACCGCCTTCTGGGTGCGGGATTCGTCGGCGACCTTGACACGCGGGTCATTGAGCGATGTCACCGGACGCTGTTTCTCCTTGTCGAAGTACAGATAGACAGTGCAGGGCTGTCCCTTCTCATCGACCATGTTGTCGAGCTTGGCGACACGCCCGTTGGCGTAGTCTTCCTTCTGCTGTTCGGTGAGCGGAATCTTGTTCCATTGTCCGAGAGGCTTGATGCTGCCGTCTTTGAGTGTCCAGTTGGGTTTCCTCTCAGCCTTCTTTTCCGAAGCCTCGGTCGAAACGGATTCGCCTTTGCCTTCTTTCTTGGCTTCGGCGGCACGCTTTGCCTGCTCCACCTTCTCATACCAGTGTATGCCGTTGGGTACAAATTCGACAGCCTTGCGGTCGACATTGTACTGGAGTATTCCCGTGCGGGTCTTTCCATCGCGGCATACCACCTCTTTGGGGGGCAGGGGAAGACCTTTCTTCAGGGTCATGATCTCCGGCATGGTCAGCTTCGTCTGGCCGAAAGTGTCACGGATTCTGACATCCTTTGCCGGGATTGCCAGCAGCTCGTTGGTGTAGCGGTCCCGGCTGATGAGCGATGGAACTTTCTCTCCGGTGGCAGGGTCGATCAGTTCTACAATACGACCGAGGTTGCCGTTCTCTTTGAGATTTGCCTGATCGATTTTGTCGAATTTGTGTCCCATGAACTGGTCGAGCTTCTGTTCGCTCTGGATGAAGTGAGGGACAAGTTTGACGCTGCCGTCGGGGTCAGTGCGGAAAGAGAGTCGAGCCTCGATGCTGAATTTTTCTCCTCCGAAGGTCGGGGTGATATTCACCAGCTTGGATTTCCGGTTATAAAGCATCTCCCTCAGGTCGCCGGAGGCTTCGAGAGCCTCTTTGTCGATGCCCCATTTCTCTTTGAGCATATCCCAGTCGATTTTCGACTGGTCGATAGCCTGCCACTTGGGTTCCTGCGACATGGTTGTCTGAGATTGAGCTTCATCCGCTGTCTGCTCCGATGGTTCCGCAGAGGTTTCTGTCTGCTTGGACTGCTCGACTTTCAGAGCCGGGAGCGCCACATCGACCTTGTTATCTTTGAGTATCTCGGCATTCGCCACAGGGTCTTTGGCGAGGTCGCCGATTACGGTGCCCACCGTGTCGTATCGGTCGGCGGGTACGCGGAAGAATCCGAATGTCGAGGGGTTCTTGCACTGGCGCACGAAGTTCGACATAAAAGCTTCGAGAGGGTTCTGGCCTTTTGAGAATTTCACGAGGTCAGAGAGTTTCGCCGACTTTACATCGGTCATTTTGGGTGTGCCGTCCTCGTTGAGTCCGGTCACCGCGCCTACCTGCCCGGTGTCGTTGTTGCGGGCGATAAGGACTTCTTCTTGATTCAGCTCTTGTGCCATATTAATTAGAAGTTTTTGGGGTTGGAAACTTGTGCCTGAAAAGAGGCACGTTAATTATTGGTGTATGGTGGTATGGTTTTTATCTTCTTGTGGTTTCAAATGCGATTCTGGCATCTGCCCAGCGGAAGGTCACGCGGGACTGGCGGCTGTCACCGGATTTTATGAATGGTAGTGTACCGTCAGCCATCATGGATTCTATTTTGGTTTTGCCGACATTATACATTTCCATGAGCTGTGCCTTGGTCAAAACTCTTTCTTCCGGCTCAATGATACCCTGATTTGTCAGGACAGCATAAATCTCTTTGCTGGCTTCCTTGATTTCGCGTCTGATTTCACATTTGATTTCTGCTCGAAGATCATCAATTATGGCTCTGAAATCAGAGAGGATTGCTCTTTTCTCTAATACTGTCATATCAATATCGGGGTAATCGGGTTACACGTTTCATTGCTTTCTCGTATGCCACCGGATTCCAAGGACATTGGAACTTTTCGATAGCCTCCACAAGTTCCTTCAGGAAGTAGTGGGTTTCTCGACCGACCTTCTTCCATTTCAGCACCAGCCGTTTTCGGATGCGCTGAAGGTGTCGGGGTGATACACAGAGGATAGCAGCGGCCTCATCCTTGCTCACCATAGGCTGGTTGGGAAGCCGCTCATGGATAAATCCATATTCCTCGGCTTTATGAATTTTCTCATCCTGAGCCGCGAGAAACTTTTCAAGACGGCTGAGAGTGCCTTGCATTCTCTGTACCTCTTGTGCCAGATCGGGATGAGGGGGGAACATAACGTAATTGTCCATATCAGGTGGGTTTAGCGGTTTGTTTGTGATGCAAAGTTACTTCGGGAAAAGGAGGTGCATCTATGATAACTCCGGGATAGAGTTGGGATAAGTGTAGGATAAAAAACGCTTGATTTTCTAAAATCCGCAATAATTCATCGTTGAATAACAGCGACTTATACAAATACTCTTAATGAATGTTAAAGTAGAAATTTGTGGAAATTTTTTTGAAAATCTCACGTCAGGACACAGCGAGTGCCGTCCGAGCATTCCCGAACGGCACTCGCAAGAGGCTTATGGAATGTTCAGCTTAGAAATCGAGATTGCCGAGGTTTTTGGAAAGAATGTCCATATCCTTTCCGATTTTGTCGGCGGTAATTCTCGCGTAGATCTGTGTGGTCTGGATATTTGTGTGGCCGAGCATCTTTGATACCGACTCGATGGGCACTCCACGGCCGAGGGTCATGGTAGTGGCGAAGGTGTGCCGGGCGAGATGGAACGTCAGGTTCTTCTCGATGCCACAGATGTCGGCTATCTCCTTCAGATAGCAGTTGAGCTTCTGATTGGTGATTATCGGCATGAGCTGGCCGTCGGTGTAGCAGCCCTCATATTTGTTGAGGATTTTCAGGGCCGGCGGAAGTAGGGGTACCATTACCTTCGTGTTGGTCTTCTGACGGTGGGTGACTATCCACAAGCGACCGTCGAACATCTTCTGGATGTTGTCGACACGGAGGTGGGCGAGGTCGATGTATGCCAGCCCGGTGAAGCAGGCGAAGATGAAGATGTCGCGCACCTGTTCCAGTCGCTTGGAGGCAAACTCTTTCTGCATCATCTTGCAAAGCTCGTCTTCGGTAAGATAGCCACGGTCAACACGCTCGATGGAGATTTTGTAGCCGTTGAAGGGGTCAACGGTTATCAGTCCGGCGCGGATGGCTTTGTTGATTACCTGCTTGAAGAACTTCATGCACTTGTAGGTGGTGTTCTGCGAGTATTTATACTCGGTACGGAGGAAGAACTCCAAGTCCACGATGAACTGATACTTTATCTCTCTCAGGGGAATGTCGGTGATATTGTACTTCTTCTTCATGAACTCCACCACGCGGCGGTACATTCTTTCGTACTTGCGGTAGGTGGGGTCGGCTTTGCTGAGTCCGACGAGCTTCTTGGTGTCCTCCAGATGCTGCTCATAGAGTTTCAGGAGTGATTCCTCCCGCTGGGTGATGCCCATGTAGGCGTTGCGCACCATTTCTACGGTAACGTAGCCGTGACGACGCTGGATGTCATAGAAATGATTGGTCAGAATAGTCTGAATATCCTGAAGATGGTTATTGATCTCAAAAGACTTGGATGAACGACCGGTGGCTTTACCGGCTTTCCCATCCCATCTTTCTGGCTCGCAAACCAATTTTGTGCTCCAGTCCTGTCTTTCTCCGTCAATAGACACGCGCACGATGATGGCGGATGTACCATCCTTGTTGACATGATTGCTTCGGAGATAGAACAGAATCTTAAATGTGCTCTGTTTCATCTTACATTTGGATTTGGTGGTTATGATTGCGCAGGGTTTTTACCCCCTTGCAAAATTCATAACGAGTTAAACTTAATTTTGCTTAGACTCACCTCGGCCAATAGAGGACGAATAGCGGACATGATGTTCTGCGTATTCTGACGGAGTGCATGGGAATAGAAAATTAGGTATCAAATGTAAGCTTCGGACTATGCCACCGGACTCCATTTCTTGTGTGCCATCAGATGTCCGATTTTGGCCGCTATTTTCCGACTTATGTCAGAGTTTCGGTTTCGTAAAGTGCTGCACAAAACATAGTTACGACACTTACTGCTACACAACTGCTACATTTGGCATCTCACGATTTTTGTGTAGCAGATTTGCAACCAATGGGTGTCTTGTTCAGTCTTTTTTCTGTCCGATGACGGTCCTGAGTCGTCATTTTTAGGCATTAAAAAACCGCACAATAAGTTGATATTGTGCGGTTTAGTCTTGTTTAGACTTTTGTTGGCCGGAATCTGTCCGACCCGTCAAGTGGAGCTGGAGGGAGTCGAACCCTCGTCCAAACGAGGAAGCCATACGCTTTCTACATGCTTATCTTCGCCTGAATTTTCGAGTATAAGCAGGACCGAAGCCACCAACTTATACCTTATCCTCTAAATTTTCGTAAGAGACACGAGGCGGATCTCTAACTATTCCCGATTTTACTGCACCACTTGATCAAACGCTTCGGAACAAGAGCTTTTGAGTGATGTCTCGTTTCCACCACTTTGGCGGAAATAAAGCTAATCTACTATGATTCGATTAAGCAGCAAGAGCATAATTTTCGTTGCCAGATAAAATTTTGAAAACTGGGATTATAGTGCCAATCAACCACGCACTGCATGCTTACATACCACTTAGCCACGCTGTCAAATCCAGTCAACCCCATGACTTTATAACGGTCTGAAATTTAAAAGATTGCGATGCTTATTTCTAAGTCAGGGGATGAAAAAGGGATAAATAGTACATTATTTTTTCATGCCCTACCGCTTTCTTTGATGCAAAGATACATATTCTTTTGTTACCAACAATAATATATTTGCAATTATTAGCTAATACCGTTTATCTGAGATATGAATATATATCATACCCTCAGATATACCACATCCGGCAACAGCACAAATTTGCATATTATTAATAAAGCATACCCAATCTTCAAACCATATTCCTTTGCCCTTGCAGCCCAAAAACAGCAGCCTTGAGAAAGTTTCATCGCCCCAATAAACAGCTCGGGAACCGTCTCTATTCGGCATCTATAGGCTCGCTACTCGTACAGATACCTAGAGATTGCTTTGGGGATTCATATATTCCCTAAAATATGCTCTGCAACCTATTTTCGTGAAATTCAAGATATTTTCTTTTGAGTTCCAATACCTTTTCTATACTTTTGCAACGTTCTCCAAGTTTGGAGGGCAGACATATTAACGAAAAGGTGTTATTGAGATTATCTTCTTGTGACAAATCTCGCAAATTTGAAACTGGAATGAAGATGATAGCACTCACACTTAGATATATACTCATCTGTCAGGTGAACTATATACCTCTTGGTGTGGGGCTATTGCTTTATCCATTCCAGAAACAATGCAAGAGCCTGTTACGAGGATAAAGCAAAAGGTTCCCACACCTTTTTTATGCCTATATCTAAAGTGAAAACTGCTTACTTCGGGAATTGGTTGGCTAAAAAATGTTATGGCAGAACTATTTTTAAAAAAAATCAAGCATGAAGCCATTGATATGATGAATGCTGAAATTGAAAGAAGAAAAATGTCCATATCTTCTTTAGCGATGGTTGAATCTTCTGCGACAAATATTGACATGTCTATATTCGTAAAGGATGAAATCTTTATTTTTCGCCCTGAAATATCCATGCAAGTGTGGGATGTTCCAATGCGTAGCGGACATATGTCAAGAGTTGTATTTGTTGCAACTCCTGATGGTTCGGTAAAAATGTTTTTTCCTTCAACTATAAGAAAGGTCCTATATGAAGCCGAACCTAATCCTATTGAAGGTGAAGCAGTAATTCTGACTGGGAAAAAATACGCAGCTAACCGGGAGAATTTTGACCCTGATGGGAATATCACTAAATTCTATGAAATGGCACTTAAATACCCCAATGATTTATCTTTTTATCAGGTACTTGCCAAGCATATGGTTTCAGTAAAGGTTCTTGATAGAAAGATAGTCAAAGCACGTTCTTTTCTTGACCCGACACGAGTTAGTAATCAAAGTGTTATGTGCATTGATTTTACATTAGAAGGACATGAACGTGAAAATTTATTAAAGGAACTCCAAGCGTCTATAAACAATTATTTATAACGACTTAAAAAAATAAGAACTTTTTAATTAGTGTTTTGTAATAACATTATGCCCCCAAAAGTAAAATGCATCAGATGCTTCAACTATTCTCATACGAATTCTAAATGTAATATTTATGAAGAACTTATTGAGAATTGTCCCGATTTTAAAAGGAACGATAAATGCAAGGGATGTTGTAACTACTCACATATGACTTCTAAATGCAACATCCACAAGGATTTTATAGAAGACTGCCTTGATTTTAATGACAAATGCAAGGGATGTTGTAATTATTCGCATATGACATCTAAATGCAATATCCACAAGAAACTTCTTGTAAATTGCCCTAACTTCAAAAAAAGAGAGTGTAAATTTAGAAATGTTGGCAAACTATCTTTTTCTCATTGCTTATCATGTGTTTATCTACAAAATAAATGTTTAATTCACGAACAGCTTATAGAAAACTGCCCTGATTTTAATAACAAATGTATTAAATGTGCTAATTGTATTAGAAATTGCAATCAGAATGATATTGAGATATACTGTCGCATCCATGATAAATTTATAAAGAATTGCTCTGATTTCCTAGGCTATTCCGAATTTGTTGATAAATGCAATAGGTGTGTTAATTTTATCGGTAGTCGTCATGAGGAAAATATAGGAATTGACTGTTATTGTTATATTCACAAAGGTTTTAGAAAAGATTGTTCTAATTTTGAATATTTCACTTTTATTAATAGATGCTATAAATGCCTTAATTACAAATACACACATTGTGATATCCATCGCAGATTTATAAAGAGGTGTTCTGACGTTAATTTAATCTGTTCCCAATGCACTTATTTTGTTAGTGCATTTAATCCATGTAGTAATTTTAAAATCTACTCTGAATTAGGGATATTTACAAGATATTATTGTGATTATTTTAAGAAAGCAGAATCTTTATGGAGTCAAACCTTGCCTGACGAATCGCAAATGGTATTTACACATGGCAGATTAATGCTATGCCCTTATTGTGGTAGTGGAAAAGTCAATATCTACAACGATGGAACAGCCCAATGCATCGATTGTTGCGGTTGGTATAGATACGCCTATGAATAATAAGCTAATATCAAAAAAATAAATATATGAAATTCAAAGACGTTATATGGGTATGTTACCTATCAATGATTGTTACATCATGTAAATATCAGAAAGACATACAACTTTCTAGCTCTACCATTGATGTTTTACTGAAAAATAAAGTAGATACTCTTTTGACAACCTCAATGATAGAGCATCAAGCTACATCAGGCAAAGTTATTGTCATGAAAACCGCTACGGGTTATATCAGAGCAATGGTAGGACTGGAACGGAAAGATACCCTCTCCCCGTTCCAGCCTACAACCGATTTCTGCACCCCATATCCAACGGAACAAAGGCAGGTAGCCACCCTTTTGGCTGCACTGGAAACTGGCAAGGTCAGCCTATCCGACACCGTAGATGTAGGTGAAGGTATTTATATCTCAGGTGGCGATACGATTAAAGACCATAATTGGCATAGAGGTGGCTATGGGAAGATAACCGTAGAATGGGCGATAGCTACCAATTCTCACATTGGAGAAGTCTTGGTAAAGGAACGTGCCTTTGGCGATAAAAAGTCCGAATACGAAGCTGCAATCAAGCAAATCGGTTATGGTAAGCCCGATTCTGTCAAGGGGCTGGATTGCATATTGAATACCGATGTGGCTGCTTCAAAAATATCTCCAATTCAGTTGATTGCATTCTACAATGCGATAGCCAATCATGGGCGCATGGTGCAACCCCAGCTATATAAGGATAGTGTAGCTATTATCAGCCCTCAGATAGCCTCTAAAGCAAACATAGATAGTATTCGTCAAGCACTGGAAAGAACGGTAGCAGAAGGACTTGGAAAGCATGCCAATACAAATAAGGCAAAGGTAGCGGGCAAAGGAGGAACAATACAGATAGGAAATCCTGATGATTTAACCTATATCATGGATTTCTGTGGTTACTTCCCTGCTGACAATCCTCAATATACAATTCTTGTGGTCTTGAAGAAACAAGGGCTTCCTGCAAGCGGTCATATACACGCAGCGGAAGTGTTTAGACAGATTGTCGATTCTATGAATTAAAAAGCATGCGGCTTTATGTCGTGTTCCTCATGCCTTATTTTATAACGCTCTGAGAATGAACATAGGAGCTAGAACAACAATCTATATAATAAAATGAAAACATTAAGATTAATCGGAATGGCTTTGATAGCCGTAATTATGTGTGTGAACTTCGTAGCTTGTAGTGATGATGATGAAGAAGAGGCAAACGCTACAATTGAGGGTACTTGGAAATATACTTCAAGCTTTGATGAAGATATGCGTTCAGGCTCTTTCACTTTCAAAAGTAATGGCGGCTTAATTTGGGATGACGGAGAAGAATCTTCATCTAATTGTTCTTATACTCTGAACGGTAGCAACCTGAAAATCATACTGAATCAGGATGATTATATTGAAGGTACGATAACTATTTCTAAAAATCAAGCTACTTATAAATATACTTGGCATGATTATGATGGAAAATGGGATGATGATTATGAATTTACTATGACTTTAGTAAAACAGTAGAATAGAAGAAATCGTGAAAAGTCGTAATGGAGTGATACTCTGTTACGGCTTTGTTTTAGCCGTGCAATACAAACGATAACCGATTATACAATCACACCCTTTGATAACAGAATTATTGCTAATTTTACGGCAGATAACAATCATATTTCAATCCAAGCATGATGAAATTCTTCCAAAGAAAAACCCCAGCAACGGCACTCACTCCCGCTGTGGAACTGCCTAGACTGCCCGACTTGAATATAAATATTGTAAAACGGTTTGCTTCATCAGACTGGAAACTCGGAGATATTCATGGGCTGTCACATTGGCAAAGGGTAGAGCGTAACGGAATCATATTGAGTTTGGAAAAACGAAATGGAGCGTTCTGTATCCGTAAAGATATTAATATAACAGTCGTTCGCCTATTCGCCTATCTGCACGACAAATGCCGATTGGATGACGGATGGGATTTTGAACATGGAATCAGGGCTGCAAAGATGCTTCACTCCATTAGAAGAACGTTACTGAAAGAATTATCCGACAATGAATTCTCATTATTAGAAAAAGCATGTGAACTGCATACAACCGAACACAAGACGGGAGAGCCGACCATCGATACCTGTTTTGATGCGGACAGACTGGACTTGAACCGTGTAGGGATAGAACCAAGCCCCAATAAGATGGCAACCGAGCAAGGAGCCTATTATGCCGAATATCCCGACAAATTAGAACAGATAAAGTCTTTACTGTTCTAAAGATATAAATCCTGAATAATGAAAGATATATTATGATGAAAACATTTTCAAACGCCCTATGCTTTATGTTGGTAGCAGCGTTCTACGCTTGTTCCGGTCAGCACAAATCATCCTGCATAACAGTTGCAACCGACACCATACAAGTTGATATCGCCAAAGCTGACCGTCTTTTCTATCGTGACGTTTTCAACATCAGACCGCATCACATCCTGATACAATACAATCAGCCCGTTAACGGTTATGAGGTAACGGTGCTGTGCTTTCCCTTTAGCGGTCAAGCCTTCATCGAAAAGCATTTGCGCCTCCGCTTCGGTAAGTGTTGAACCCTCAATTGCTGTAGAATGGGTAATAAAGTTAATAATCAAGATATAACACCGTAACTCGGTTCTTAAAATATCCCATTTTAGTAGGTGTAATTAAAACAAACAAACGGATCAGATGTTTGCAGACATATTCCTGATAATAGTGTTTGAAGCATCGGAAACCACC
>BLLV01000206.1 GCA_011959205.1 Bacteroidaceae bacterium | reverse complement strand
TATACATTTTTTTCTGACGACCATTCATAGTTCACTTCTTGCCATTTTTGCTGTATTTTCAATTCTGCTTATTTATCCTTTCATTTTTCGGTGCTGCCCGGTGCATCACTTTGTATTTCGTTATATTTGGGGGATAGTGGCTGTTTCGCTGGCAGCACAGTTAGGAACAGCTCCTGTGGTTATTTATAAATTTGCCTATTTCCCTATCTGTTTTTTACTGGCCAACTTGATTGTGACTCCTTTGGTACTTATTATAATTTATGGATCGGTGGCGAGCTTTGTACTGTCTCCGTTTGCAGTATTACATATATGGGTCGTAAAAGGGTTGGATGGGACGTTGTGGTTATTGAACAACAGTATGCAATGGGTGAGTGATTTGCCTATGTCGCATTTTGGCAATATACACTTTTCTTTGCTTCAGGTCGGCATTTTTTATGTATTATTGTTTGTGGTATTGTCTTATCTGTTACATCCTTCGCGAAAACTATTGATTGCTACCTTATGCGGGATAAACTTGTTTATAGGATTTTCAGGTTATTTGTGTTTTAAGAAAGAGGAACATTCTCGGTTAATCCTTACTCATTCGCAAGTAAAAGTTTATCCTCCCCAAAATGTTTGGCAGCAAGATAGCATTTATTATTATAAAGGTTTGAATATATGTGTTTTGGCTGATAACCGTTGGCGGAACAAATCTGCAGATTGTTTGTTGGATATTGATTATATGTATCTGTGTAAAGGTTTTAAAGGAAGGATTGCTCCATTACAAAAAATATTTAGAATCAGAAAGATCATACTGGATTCCTCGCTCAGTGACTATAGATTAAAGCTGTTGAAAGAAGAATGTAGAAGTTTAGGATTGGATTATATTGATATATCTTCGAAAGGTTCTCATCTTATTCTTCTGTGAATAAAGAATTAATTTGTATTTTTGCCGTTTCAAAAGAAAAAGATTGAATATGTTAACAAAAGTAATTGCGCAAGCTGATATAGACCATGCTGAAAAATGGTTTGAAAGAGCTGATAAAATAGTCATTGTCACCCACGTATCGCCGGATGGCGATGCCATTGGCTCCTCGTTAGGATTATGGCATTTTTTGGAATCGCAGGAAAAGACGGTGAATGTCATTGTTCCCAACGCTTTTCCTGATTTCCTGAGATGGATGCCGGGAGCCAAGGATATCATCCGATATGATAAATATAAAGAGTTTGCCGATAAATTACTGAATGAGGCTGATGTGATTTGTTGCTTGGATTTCAATACTTTGTCGCGTATTGATGCAATGGCGGATGCAGTGGCTCAGTCGCCGGCACGTAAAATGATGATTGACCATCACCTTAATCCGGAAGCCTTTTGTAGAATCATCATTTCTTATCCTGAAATATCTTCTACATCCGAATTGGTTTTTCGGTTGATATGTCGTCTGGGGTATTTTGAGGATATCACCAAAGAAGGTGCTGAGTGTATTTATACGGGGATGATGACCGATACAGGTGGCTTTACTTATAATTCGAATGACCGTGAGATTTATTTCATTATCGGTGAACTGCTTTCGAAAGGCATTGATAAGGATGAGATTTATCGTAAAGTTTATAATACGTATTCTGAGGGGCGCTTACGCCTGATGGGGTATGTGCTGTATGACAAGATGCAAGTATTCCCTCAGTTCAATTCGGCATTGATTTGGCTGACAAAAGAGGAGCAAAGTAAATTCCAGTATGTAAAAGGAGATACGGAAGGGTTTGTGAATATTCCGCTTTCTATAAAGAATATTATTTTCTCCGTATTCTTGCGTGAGGACACGGAAAAGAATATGATAAAGGTATCTCTACGTTCTGTAGGTACTTTTCCTTGTAATAAGGTGGCTGCCGATTTTTTTAATGGAGGTGGGCATCTGAATGCATCCGGTGGTGAGTTTTATGGAACAATGGAGGAAGCTATTGGACTGTTTAAACAGGCTTTGCTGAAGTATGAAGGACTGCTTCTGACAAAAAAATAGTTATTTTAGTATAATTGCGTAAAAACAATATAAAAGTTAGGGGCTTATTTATTAATTTTGCCCAAAACTATAATAGAATTAGAATGAAGAAATTAGGTATATTGTTCGCATCTGTGTTTCTTTTAGGACTGTTTTTCCAGTCTTGTAATAATGGAAAGACCTATGCTGAAATGAAAGAAGAAGAGAGAGAGGCTATCAAGCGATTTATTGAGAAAGAAAATATCAATGTAATTAGCTTTGACCAGTTTCAAGAACAGGATTCTACAACTAATGTGGATGAAAACCAGTTTGTCCTTTTTGCAGAAACGGGTGTTTATATGCAGATTGTAGAAAAAGGAAACGGGCAGCCATTGACAGCTTGGAAAGATGGCGAACGTCGTGAGGTGATAGCCCGTTATGTAGAAGAACAGATTACAGAGGAGGGAGTTGGTGATTCTTTGTCTTGGAATACGGATTATAATAATGATTATATGATTTACCCTGATATCATGATGGTAACTAAAAACGGAAAAAAACTATCGGCTACATTTACTAGGGGGATCATGTATAGTTCTTATGGTACGCCATATGTACCTTCAGGATGGTTGGTACCGTTCAATTATATAAAAGTAGGCAGAGAAATACCGGGCCGTTCCAAGGTGCGGTTGATTGTACCTCACAGTCAGGGGCAAGTGGATGCCACTAGCCGTGTTTATCCTTGTTACTATGAAATAACTTATCAATTAGCAGCAGAATATGACTTTAATTAAATCAATATCCGGAATTCGTGGAACTATTGGAGGACACGTGGGGGAAGGTTTGAACCCGCTGGATATAGTGAAATTCACATCAGCATACGCAACGCTGATACGTAAAACAACCACTGTAAAGAGCAATAAAATTGTAGTAGGACGTGACGCACGCATCTCCGGCGAGATGGTGAAGAACGTGGTATGCGGCACCCTGATGGGCATGGGCTTTGATGTTGTGAACATCGGGCTGGCATCTACACCGACTACAGAACTGGCTGTTACCATGGAAGGAGCATGTGGCGGTATTATTTTGACTGCCAGCCATAATCCCAGACAATGGAACGCTTTGAAATTACTGAATGAGCATGGAGAATTCCTGAACAAAGAAGAAGGAAATGAAGTGCTGCGCATTGCAGAGGCGGAAGCTTTTGACTTTGCTGATATCGACCATATCGGAAACTATCGTGAGGACAATACCTATAATCAGAAACATATAGATAGTGTTCTGGCATTGAAATTGGTAGATGTGGATGCGATTCGTAAAGCCGATTTCCGTGTAGCTATAGATTGCGTAAATTCAGTTGGCGGTATTATCCTTCCTGAATTATTGGAACGGTTGGGAGTGAAGCATGTAGAGAAACTTTATTGTGAAGCGACCGGTGATTTCCAGCATAATCCGGAACCCTTGGAAAAGAATTTGGGGGATATCATGGGATTGATGGCCAAAGGTGGTTGCGATGTAGCTTTCGTTGTGGATCCGGATGTTGACCGTTTGGCTATGATTTGCGAAGATGGAAAAATGTATGGTGAAGAATATACATTGGTGACTGTGGCAGACTATGTATTGAAACATACTCCTGGAAATACGGTTTCTAACTTGAGTTCTACCCGTGCTTTGCGTGATGTGACTCGTAAATATGGTTGTGAATACAATGCTTCGGCCGTAGGGGAAGTGAATGTGGTTACCAAGATGAAAGCTACTCAAGCAGTGATTGGCGGTGAGGGTAATGGTGGAGTAATTTATCCGGAAAGCCATTACGGACGTGATGCGTTGGTGGGAATTGCTTTGTTCCTGAGCCATTTAGCTCATGAAGGTAAAAAAGTAAGCGAACTGCGTGCTTCTTATCCTCCTTATTTTATTGCCAAGAATCGTATTGATCTGACTCCGGAAACGGATGTAGACGCTATTTTGGCCAAGGTGAAGGAACTGTATAAGGATGAAGAGATAAACGACATAGACGGTGTGAAGATCGATTTCCCCGACAAGTGGGTACATCTGCGTAAGAGTAATACCGAACCTATTATCCGTGTCTATTCTGAGGCTGCGACTATGGAGGCTGCTGATGAAATAGGTCAGAAGATAATGGATGTGGTTTATAGCCTGGCAAAATAAATAGATTAAATTTGCCGTATTGAATGAGAGTATATTTCGTTTGATACGGCATTTTTATTTGAGTGAAAGAAATACTATGAGAAGAAGCTTTTTATTTGTTTGGGCCTGTATGGGCTTAGTTTGTTTGATGAGTGCCTGCAAGACATCTGTAAAAAGTAAAGAATGGAAGTTGGTATGGGTGGAGAATTTTGATCAGAAAAACAGATTTGATGAATCGGTATGGACGAAGATACCTCGTGGAACATCAGACTGGAATAACTATATGTCTTCTTTAGACTCATGTTATGCTATGCGTGGCGGTAATCTGGTACTCCGTGGAATAGTTAATCATACTCAGAAAAATGATACAGTTCCTTTTCTGACAGGTGGTGTTTATACCAAAGGAAAAAAATTGTTTACAGGGGGGAGAGTGGAGGTACGTGCTAAATTGCAAGCCGCTAAAGGGGCGTGGCCAGCTATATGGATGCTTCCCGAAAAAGCGGAATGGCCTAAAGGAGGCGAGATAGATATCATGGAACGGTTAAATCATGATAGTATTGCTTATCAGACTACTCATTCATATTATACACATATATTGGGGATAAAGAATAATCCGCCTCACGGAGGTGTTAATAAGATAAATCCTGAGGAATACAATATCTATTCGGTAGATATTTATCCGGATAGCTTGGTATTTGCTGTTAATCATCGGCATACTTATACTTATCCGCGCATTGATACGGACAAGGAAGGGCAGTTTCCTTTCTATCAACCTTACTATTTATTGATAGATATGCAGTTGGGTGGCTCATGGGTAGGGACTGTGAATCCGAAAGAATTACCTGTGGAAATGTGGGTGGATTGGGTGAAGTATTATGAGATACGTTAAATGCTGTTTGTTGGAAAACGGGGGAGCGTATTTACATACCTAAAGATACAAAAAAGCCAACTAATTTGCAATACTTTATTAAGTATGAATTAGTTGGCTAATTTTATGCTATTTACTGAATGCCCCTAACTTCCACATCATTCGTGTTCCTTTTTTATAATTCTTTCCTGTCTGTTTATAACTGACTGAGAAATTCGTCCGCTTTCTCCAAACTTTCCGATTTGCCGATATCAAGCAATTGCAAATCATCTTCGACATAGCACTGGATGTTGACTCTGTGGCATATAGAGAGATAGAAATCGATAATGGAATATTTGCCTTTGGGAAGGATATGTAAAATTTTAGGAGTGGTCACTTGTATTCCACTATAGGCGTATTCCTGATATCTCCCTTCTTCATATCGGAGTCCTGTCGGTTTGGTCTCCATGGTGTCTTTATTGATCCAGCCACATAACAGATCTTCCTCATCAAATAGCAGGTAACGGGAGGTTTTGCGTTGGCTGACTAAAAGGGTGGCACTGACGTCAAGGCTATTCTGATGATAATACATAAGACTTTCCAAATCACAATTGGAAAGGATATCTACGTTGTGTAGCAAGTAGCATTCTTTCCGCATAACTCCTAAGGCTTTTTCGATTATCTCGTCCTCATCCATTCCTTTGTTCAGGTTCTCGAATATCAGCTCGTACGGGGTTTCGCCTTTTTGGGTGAACATATTCTCGGGATGGTATAATAAGTGGGATGCCTTTTCCAAACCGCCACCGGTATCAAGCAGGCAGTTTGTCTCGTCCGAGATTTCTATGTTGACTCCGAAATTCTGGTTGGCTTCCAGAAAAGCGAGAATCTGGTTGGCAAAGTGATGCGTGTTAATTACTATATCATTAAACCCCGAAGCTTTCAGTTTTAAGATAATGTGCTCTAACATCGTTTTCCCTCCTACTGTGACTAAAGCTTTGGGACGTGTGTCTGTAATAGGTTTAAGTCGGCTGCCTAGTCCGGCTGCAAAAATCATTGCTCTCATAATGTTCTTTCAAATGTTTGTTCTATATTCTGTTCACGGTGTACAAGTTCTACCTTTACACCGAATTTCTTATGGAGGTGTTCCGCCATGTGTTGTGCCGAATAGACCGAACGGTGTTGTCCGCCGGTGCAGCCGAAGCATACGGACAGATTGCTGAATCCACGTTCCATGTATCTTTTTACCGAAGCATCCACTAAAGAATAGGCGGCGTTCAGGAAGGGAAAAATTTCACCGTCCTCTTCTAGAAAACGAATGACCGGCTCATCCAGTCCTGTGAAAGGTTTATAACGTTCATATTTTCCGGGATTGTTCACGGCACGGCAATCGAACACATAACCTCCACCGTTGCCGGTCGGGTCGTTTGGAATACCTTTTTTATAGGCGAAACTCATGACTTTCACCGTGAGTTGCCGTTTCTTCAAATCATCCTTGAACTGCTTCAGCTCGGTCAGTTCTCTCAGCACGGAGCACAGATAGGGGTATTCGGGATATTCGTTGCGGAGCAACTGCCGCAGGTTTTCAATGGCGTAAGGTACGCTTTGGATAAAATGTGGCTTCTTCTCAAAATAACCGCGGAAACCGTAGGCTCCCAATACCTGCAAGGTGCGGAAGAGTACGAAGTGACGCAGCTGGCTGAAGAAATAATCGCGGTCTACAGGTTTGTATTTACAGAGGGCGTCTATATATTCTTCCAGTAGCTCATTGCGCAGGGTTTCGGGGAATTTGGCTTTTGCCTGCCACAGAAAAGAGGCTACATCATAGAAGAATGGTCCTTTGCGACCTCCTTGAAAATCAATGAACCAAGGTTCGCCGTTCTTCACCATCACGTTGCGGCTTTGGAAATCCCGATACATGAAGGTGGCGGATGAACTGCGCAGCAATACGTCACTCATTTTCTGAAAATCATCTTCCAGCTTGTCTTCCTGGAATTCTAGTCCGGTAGCTTTTAGAAAACAGTATTTAAAATAGTTCAGGTCCCACAGGATGGAACGTTGGTTGAATTCTGCTTGCGGATAGCAGCGTGAAAAATCAAATCCGTCTGCTCCGGCAAATTGGATGGAAGGCAGCAGGCGGATGGTTTTGCGCAGTAATTCTTTTTCTTCTTCCGAGAAGACGCTGGTTGCCCGTCCTTTTTCAATGGCGTTGAATAGCAGGATATCTCCTAAATCTTCTTGCAGATAACAATTTTTGTCTTCAGAACAGATGTACACTTCAGGCACAGGAAGACCTTTCTTGCGAAAGTGGGCTGCCATATAAAGAAAAGCTTCATTTTCTTCTTTGGAGGTGCCGTGTACGCCAATCAAGTTTTTTACTCCGGTCAGCCGGAAATAACGTCTGTTGGAACCGGATGAGGGTAGTTCTACAATTTCTTCGGGTATCTCTCCGAGGTAGGTTTGATATAGTTTCTGTAAATCTTCTGTAATCATAATCATATTTTGGAACAAAGATAAATATTATTCTCTCTTTCCCAGCTTATTTACAAAGAAAGCTAATATTTTAGTTCCCAATTATGGAAAAGTATCAATAGCTGCTTTTATCTTATAAATTTAGTAATGCTGCTGAAAAAGTAACGGTTTAAAGATTGTTGCCACATTCATTTTTATGATTGGTTAATAATTGAGATGAAATTCTACCACAGCTTCAATTCCTTTACGGAATATATCCAGAGAGAAGTTTTCATTGGGCGAATGGATGGCGTCACTTTCCAGACCGAAGCCCATGAGAACGGTTTTTATACTGAGTATCTGTTCAAAATCACTGATGATAGGAATGCTTCCTCCACGGCGTACGGCAAGTGGTTTCTTTCCGAATGCTTTAGCAAAGCCTTTTTCGGCAGCCTGGTAGGCGGGCAGGGTGATGGGGCATACATATCCTTCCCCCCCGTGCATCGGGGTTACTTTTACTTGTACATATTCCGGAGCGACAGACTGGATATAGTCTGCAAACAATTGGGAAATTACGGCATGATTCTGATGCGGAACCAGCCGGCACGATACCTTGGCGTATGCTTTTGAGGGCAATACGGTTTTTGAACCTTCGCCTGTATATCCGCCCCAGATGCCGCATATGTCAAAAGAGGGACGGCAGCTGTTACGTTCTAAAGTGGAATATCCTTTTTCGCCTTTCAGTGCTTTTACACCGATGGCTTCCATGTATTTTTTCTCGTCGAAAGGAATTTGTGCAATCATCTCACGTTCGGCAGCCGGTACCTCCTCTACATCGTCATAGAAATGGGGGATGGCGATGCGTCCGTCTTCGCCAATGACTTGGGCGAGCATACCGCACAAGGTGTTGATAGGATTAGCTACCGCTCCACCGAAGTGCCCGGAATGGAGGTCACGGTTCGGACCGGTCACTTCTATTTCCCAATATGCCAGACCTCGTAAACCTGTTGTCAGAGAGGGAAGGTCCGCACCTAGCATGCTGGTATCCGAAACAAGGATTACATCAGCTTTCAGCAGTTCCTTATGTTCCTTGATGAAGGCATTCAGACTAGGAGAGCCTATTTCTTCTTCCCCTTCAAAAATGAATTTCACATTATGTCTCAGCAGTCCGTTCTTTACTACATATTCGAATGCTTTGACTTGGATCATGGCTTGGCCTTTATCATCGTCAGCGCCACGTGCCCAAATGTGCCCGTCGCGAATTTCAGGTTCAAAAGGTTGGCTTTTCCAAAGGTTCAATGGCTCGGCAGGCATTACGTCATAATGGGCATAAATCAAGAGGGTAGGGGCATCATCGCTTACATGCTTTTGTGCGAAAACCAATGGATTGCCTTGTGAGGGCATTACCATGGCTTCGTCTGCTCCGGCTGCCAATAAAAGTTCTTTCCAGCGCAAGGCGCAGGCCAACATGTCGTCTTTATGTTCGGGTAAAGCACTGATACTGGGAATACGGATGAGGCTGAAAAGCTCTTCCATGAAGCGTGCTTCATTTTCTTTGATATATTGTCTTATTTCCATAATTGAATGATTCTTATAGTTGTGTAGTTCTGTCTATCAGATAATAATCCAGAATGGTCATGGCAGCCATGGCTTCTACAATGGGGACGGCACGTGGCAGCACGCAGGCGTCATGACGTCCTTTGGCTTTCATGGTCGTATCTGTGCCATTGATATTTACGGTATGTTGCTCCATCAGGATGGTGGCGACTGGTTTGAATGCCACGCGGAAGTAAATGTCTTGTCCGTTGCTGATACCTCCTTGTATTCCTCCGGAGTAATTGCTTTTTGTTTCTATCCGTCCGTTGTTATTATAGAATACGTCATTCTGCTCGCTGCCTTTTAGTTCCATGGA
>BLLV01000205.1 GCA_011959205.1 Bacteroidaceae bacterium | reverse complement strand
ATCGAGACCTGTAGCATATTCACGATTGACAATCCGTTGGCGGTTGCCATTGTACACTACAGCAGGAATCATCACATAATTATCACTACACCAGTCATATTGGTCAAAAGCTACCGCAACACCAACTTCCTGCATTGCGCGTTTAGCTTCAAATATATATTGATTCCCTCCTTTTTCCTTATCTGAAACAATACTGACAGCCCAGTCCTCCGACTCCGGTCCCAATACGTTGCATTCCTTCAACCGTGCACCCTCATACGCGCATCCCAGCATTCTCACTCCCACTTGGGGATTTCTTTGTTGTGGCAACCAGCCCTGTGCCTGTCCAAGCAACGCGAACAAGCTGAAGCAACCAGCTAATAATGTCTGTTTATTCATGCTATTATCTATTATATTAAAAACTAAAAATCGATATTTTATTTTCATGCTCTTATAGAAACTTTCTACACTTCACAGGATTTGATGGAAAACATAAACAAAAGACAACAAGCATTTTAAAGCAAATAATCTTCTATTCATCTCTTTTTTCTATATCCAGTTTCTATCTGTATATCCAGTTCAGCTTTTTCCAATCCTTCGGCTTCCGCTACAAAGTGAAGCATTCCTTTGTGCCCTCGCTCCGCTTTTACAACAGCCAATAACAAACCATTGAAAGCAGGACGGACGGGACTAGAAAAAGGTATCAGACAAGTCGGGTCGCCATTATCTGTCGCAACGATTCTCCCCGCACCATTTAGTGTGCACGAAACAAGATTTTCTGCTACAGGAACCTCATCTCCCTTCTCATCCAAGAAAGACACTTTCACAAATACTAAATCATCTCCATCTGCTTTAATCGAAGTTTTATCCGGTGTCAATTTCAGTTTGACAGCTCTTCCAGTTGTTCTCACTTCGGTTTCAGCCCACTTCTGCCCATGCTTGTAAGCAACCGCCTTCAATTCTCCGGGCTGATAAATGACATCCTCCCATCTCAAACGATATTCATAGGCCTGCTTTTTCTTTTTTCCCAATGACTTCCCATTCAAAAACAACTCCGCCTCATCACCGGAAGTATAGACAAAAACCGGAATCACCTCACCTTCCTTATCGGGAAAATTCCAATGAGGAAGAATATGTACCATCGGCAATTGAGGAAGCCACCGGGATTGATACAAATAATAACGGTCTTTCGGGAAACCTGCTAAATCTACAATGCCGAAATAACTACTCCGAGAGGTAGGACGGTTTTTCTCAATATCTTCCAACGCCTTTTTCTGCTGTTCCATTTCCTCTTCGCTTAAAGCCGCCACATGGTTCAGTAACACACTGTTATCACTATTATATGGGGTAGGTTCTCCCAAATAATCGAAACCGGTCCAAACAAATTCACCACATATTCCAGGATATCGATCCAACGCCGCAAATTCCTGATCAGGCAATCCTCCCCACCCGGGTTCATTCAAATCGTAAGAAGATACATGAAATCTACGTGGAAAATACTCTCCCCTGGAACTCATAGTCGAACTACTTTCACTGGAATAGCCCGACAAGTATTCGTGTCCTTCCTTATTCAAAAATTCTCCATAGAAATAAGGTCCTCCATACACTCCGGCAGCATAATTCATTCCATGTACATCCACTTGCAGTTCGGTTCCATTCATTGCCGACTTACTGGGATAAGAAGCACCGAAAGTTACCGGACGTGTATTGTCAAACCGATGCACAACTTCTGTCAAATGCCTTGCCATCCCTGATTCCGGATGATATTGTTCCTCCACTTCATTTCCTGTGCTCCACAAAATGACAGAAGGATGGTTACGGTCTCTGCAAACCAAAGACTCGATATCTCGTTCATGCCACTTGGGAAATAAAGCCCCATAATCATATTCCTTTTTTCCAACTCCCCAACAGTCAAATGCTTCATCCATCACCAAGAAGCCCAACTTGTCCGCCAAAGTCAGCAATTCTGGAGCTGGAGGATTATGGGAAGTACGCAAGGCATTGCAACCAAAACTTTTTAAAATCATCAGTTGCCTTTTCAAAGCGGCTTCATTGACAGCTGCTCCCAAGGCTCCTAAATCATGATGATTGCAAGTGCCATTAATCTGTACCCTTTTACCATTCAACAAGAAACCATTATCATGTGTAAACTGAATGGTTCGGAATCCAAAAGGCACTTCATAAACATCAACCTTTTTTTTGTTTCGAAAAACTTTCACCGATGCCATATAACGGTTCGTATGTTCTAAGCTCCATCTTTTAGGGAAAGCAACTTTCAACAATACACTATCCGAGCCAGAAACATCCGAAGGCAATACCAGTTTTCTTGAAGGACTGACCGCTACTTTTTTTCCTCGCACATCATCGGTATTCAATTCATAAATATCTACCGTGTAACTGCATTCCGTTTCTACAGGACCATCATTTTGTATCTTTACATTCACAGATACCTTGCCTTCCTCATCCGTTATGTGCGGTGTTGTTACAAACACCCCCCATTGCGCCACGTGCACAGGATCCGTCACGACCAACCGCACGTGTCGGTATATCCCAGCTCCCGGATACCAACGCGAACCGAGTTTTTCCGTATTTAACCGAACCGCAACCACATTTTCCTCTCCCCAACGTATATGCGGAGTCAAGTCCACCCGAAAAGAAATATATCCATAAGGTCTATCACCGACCTTCTCTCCGTTCAGCCACACTTCTGCATTCGCCATTGCTCCGTCAAAATCTAAATAATATTGCTTTCCCTTATCTTTTGCCGGAATCCTGAAATGTTTACGATACCAACCTATACCCTTCCAAGGCAATTTGCCAGTAAATCCTTCCAGGTCCGGTCGGAACGGTCCTTCAATTCCCCAATCATGAGGAAGGTCTAACTTTCTCCATCCCGAATCATCAAAAGCATATTGCTCCGGAGATACCGGCTCGGGAATTCGTGTTCCATCTGCCTGCCAACCATAGCGAGCAAACAGCCACCCCCAGTCAAAAGAAGTCTCTCCTTGATGTCCTTGTGCCCGAACATACGGAACCGCCAACAACAAGACTATAAATATCAACCATTTTTTTCTCATAACAATCAATCGTATATTCTATAAATGTCATCTATTTTTTACCTCAAAAGGGATATCCCATACTTTCCACTCATATTTACCAGTCTTACTCACCTCAAAAGGTCCCGGACAAGGATTAGCGGCATTTCGTTTCATTCCTTGGTAGTCCCTGCTTATTTTCAACGAGCTGCCATCGGGATGAGTAAAAGCCTGATTCGAGGTTATTGTTTTACCTAAAACAGCCGTGGTGATCAACCGACGTTTTTCCTTCTGTAGCCAATTCCCAACCGCCTTCATAGACAAATACCAGCCATCCGTTTTCTTTATTAACTCCACTTCCAAATCGGAAGCCGGATCAGCCGATGCATTCCCCTCAAATTTCATAGGAAGAGCACATTCATCCCACCGATCGAAAGAAGCACGTTCCGCCAACAGGTTGTTATACCACTGCAAATCACCACCAAGATTCGGTGCCTTGCCTACGGAAACCGTTCCATGAGGTTCATAATAAAAAGTCAGCCTTCCTCCTGCACAACGGTCTTTACCGCCCGTCACTTCTCCACAAATCAAATTATGGACACAAGCGATGCCCTGTGACAAATTCAACGAATGTCGCGACAACAAGATATTGTTAGCAATCAAAATAGGACCATGGCAAACCTCTACAAAAATATCCTCTTGCACATCGTTCTCATGAAAAAGATTACCCGTCACTTGAACACCTTGCGATCCCCAATCCAACCAAAGCCCACGGATCGTACGATAAATATGATTATTTCTCAAAACCGCATCATTCGCAAAATGTAGCTTTATACCTGCCATTTCATCGCCTTCAAAAGTCTCCCCCTGACAAATATCATGTATTTCATTGCCTTCGATTAAACTAAACGCACCTCCGCTACATCCTACGATTCCCGCCTGTCCACACTCATAAATTTCATTATTGCGTATCACATGAAATCCAGCCTCCTCTTTCGTCCACGAAGCCTTTTCAAAATAATCAGTCAATTGCTGTAATGTTTGCCCACCACCAGGTTCCGCATAAATGCGGGGAGGCAATTCCTGATAATGATGGGCATGACCAAAAGTGGAACGTCCCAATGAGATGCCAGAACAACGAGAGTTACGAATAACGTTATTTTCAATCACCCATCCTTTCGCCCAGCGTGGACCTATCAATCCAGGCTGTTCAGCCGATGGAGGTGCCCAATTAGTCGCCGCATTTTCTAATATAAAGCCTCGAACTGTTATATAATTTATACCCGTCTTATCAGGATAAAAGACTTGCGGACGGACGGCAATCTCTACCGAAGCCTCATTCGGATCTATTCCTTCCGGAAATTGCGCCCAAATAGTTGTTTCTCCACCCATTTTCAAAGCCGGTGCTTTCAAAGTGAAACAAACTGTATGCTTTCCAGAGAGTGAACGGTTCATTTTTAAAGGAAATACAGCAAACTTCTCCCAATCCCCTGTATTGGTGACCATAGCCGTACCTAGCAACTCACCATCCGGAGCATCGAGCCTCATTTCCATTATCCCCCCCTTTGCCAGTGTAGCAGCCTGAATATAAAGCGTATCCGATAATTCGCCAAAGTCCACACTATCAAAATGAAGTATTGATCCATCCTTTAAATACCCAAACGGCCAACGATTAACGATAGCTATACAGACCGACTGATCTCCCCCTTCCACAGCTGCCTGCATGGAAGTAACCTGCTGCCCTTTGGAAGGACGTATCCATTCTACATTCATCAAAACAGATCCCCCATTTCCATCAGCCTCCGCATACCAACGCAACTGTCCATCCACCGGATCCATTACCTCATATTTCGAAAAAGTTTCTCGCATTCGTTTGCCATCCAAATAAATGCTTCCCGTATGGTTCGGTCTTCCCTTGCCACGATACCAGCTACCATAAATCTGTTCGTCAAACGGATTTGAACTGCCAAAAAATGAATTAGGAAGCGTCAGTTTCCAAGTATTACCCTGCACCTTGTTCCAACCTTTCACAGGTTCAGAGCCTGTAATAACCACCGTTTCACCAGCAACAGCCTGATAAACTATTCTTTTTTTATCTGATGTTCCTCCGCGTGGTGGAGCCACTCGTTCCCGATAAATACCTTCATGAACAGTAATAACATCGCCAGGCATAGCAACCTGTGCAGCTGCCGTTATCGTTTTAAACGGCCTTTTTACCGATCCTTCGTTAGAATCATCGCCCTCCCCCCCAGAGACATGATACTCCCTGTGCTGAGCTAAAGCCGAACCTCCCAAAATAATCCAAAATAAAAATTGAAAAATACTCTTTTTCATGCCATTCATTTCACTCTATTTTCAAACATAAACCACTCTAAGTTCATCAGGACTTGTTGAGATTCCTCTTTTTCTCTACTCTTAAATACCAAAACAACCGCATGCCTACCAGTGACAGGCTTTACCGAGGTCTCATGAATCTCGTAAGCTACTTCCCCTTCCATCGCATCCAACTCACAACAGCCGATCAATTCTCCATTTGGAGCATCCAGATGTATTTCAATCATAGCATCCGCATTTTTGCCCCATGTCTTACAAACAAAGTGATCCGCTTTCGATCCTGTGAAATCAAAATACTTCCAGTAAGCATAGTCACCATTCTTTATCTCAGACAAATATTCTACCGGAATGTCATGTTCCGGCCTGCGCACTGTAATCATTAAATTCCCGGACATTTCGCAAGTTCTGGCAGCATCCATACGCAATAATGGATCTATAAGACCACCTGCACCTTGTGTCGTCATTTCCACTTCCTGAATACTTCCATCAGGATTGAAACGGATAGGTTCCACACAAGCCTTTCTCATATTAGCCCATCCATGCGTAGGGCGATGATAAAAAATATACCACTGCCCGTTGATCTCAATTATAGAACCATGATTGTTGACCACCGCCTTATTGCTTTTCCAATTATCAATAATCACTCCCCGATACGTATATGGGCCAAAAGGAGAAGTAGCAGTCGCATAATTCAAAGTGGCACAATTTGACTCTCCGTGACGTTGATGGCCACCATATATATAATAATAAATGCCATTCCGCTTACGCACCGAACTTGCCTCGTTAAAAGCATGTGTCTCATAAGTCAGCAAACTATCATGTATTTCTCCTTCCAAAGACAACATATCCTTACTCAGTTTAGCCCCCTTGGCGTATCCCTGCCCCCAAAACAAATAAGCTTGTCCGTCATCGTCTACAAACACAGAAGGGTCAATTCCTTTCGCTCCCCGAATAATTTTACCATCCTTAAAAGGTCCATACGGAGAATCCCCCACAGCTACCCCCTCATCATCACCTCCTCCTTCCAAACAATAATATAGGTAATATTTCCCATTGTGATAGATACAATCGGGAGCATAAAGCACTCTGTCCGTATAGTCTGTTTGCTTTCCTACTCCCTGGGTAGCAAATGAAAACTGATCTACTTCCCAATGCACCAAGTCAGATGTAGACAATACATGATATGAATTAGAACACCATGTTTTACCTGGTTCATCACGTGAGCCATACAAATAAATCCTGCCATCAGGCATCTGCCTCACTTCAGGATCAGCAATATATAAACCTGGAGGAGAAATAGGATTCAACATACCCGATATAACCTGGGCAGGACGGCTATCCTCCTCTGACACATTTTTACCTCCCATATATACACAGCCGGACAGACAAATCCCTACCGCCCATACCATGCTTCGTTTCATACATTTTTGTTTCATATTCCTATCTTTATTCTATATGCCCGCCCGAAGATACCATCTGAAATACCAGTTCTCCACCCTCCAGCAGTTCCTGAAAAGTGATATATGTCCGATCCAGCCTTATCCCGTTCAGTGATACGCTTTCCACCAAGTAATTCTGTTCCGAAAGTCCCTCAGCCCTTATCTTGAAATCCTTGCCGGATGGCAGATGAATCACCACCTCTTCAAAAGAAGGAGTTCCCAATTCATACTGTCCCGAAACGGGATTCATAGGATAGAATCCCAACGCACTGAACACATACCATGCACTCATCTGCCCAGTATCCTCGTTACCGCAAATACCCTCCGGCGTATTGTCATACAACGTATTCAGTACTTGGTGCACATACCTTTGAGCCTTATGCGGTGCTCCCACCTTGTTATACATATAAATGGTGTGATGTCCCGGCTCATTGCCATGCGCATATTGTCCGATCAATCCGGAAATATCCCCAGAAACATTTTCTCCCTGCAAAGCAGACGACATTTGGAACAACGAGTCCAACCGTGCCTCCAAAGCCTGTTTTCCGCCCATTATGGCCGCAAGCCCCTCCACATCGTGAGGCACAAAGAAAGTCCATTGCCAAGCATTTCCTTCACAATAATCATCCTTACGGTGTTCTGAACGCAAAGGATAAAAAGGAGTGCGCCAGTTCCCCCGGCTGTCCCTACCCCGTGCCAAACAAGTTTTTGGGTCTATCACATTACGATAATTCCGGGCACGCTGATGAAAGAAGTCCGCTATCTCTTTTTTTCCTGTCAACTCAGCCAAACGAGCAATCGCCTCATCATCAAATGCATACTCCAATGTACGGGCTGTCGATTCCATTTCCAAGTCACAAGGCACATACCCATATTTCTTATAGTTTTCCAATCCCACAAAATAACCCATGGAATAGCCGCACGTATCCTTCATGGCCGAATGCACCATCGCTTCCAACGCCCGCTCTACATCGAAATCCGTAATCCCGTTCATAAAGCAATTGGTTATCAATGGCATGGAATGTATTCCGATCATCTGATAAGTCTCCATTCCTGACAATGTCCAAATGGGAAGCTGGCCGGCATATTTATCATGTTCCAAAGCTGTTTTCACATAATCACCCATGACACCAGGATGCAGAACCGCCGCCAGCGGACAAGCAGCCCGGAATGTGTCCCAAAGTCCTATCACTGCACCATAATAATCAAAACCATCGGTTTGATGTACCTGTTCATCCGGACCGCGAAAACGATAATCTACATCCGAAAAAAGCATCGGATAGAGCATGACATTATGTAAAGAGGTATAAAACAATTCTTTTTTCTTCGTATCGGATGTATATACTTCGATCTGCGACAACAGTTCGTTCCAATTCCTGTCTGCTTCCAACCGTACTTTCTCAAAATCATTTCCATCGGCTTCTGCCAACCAGTTTTGATAAGCACCATCCATATCCACCCCTGAGATAGCCGTCTTCACTACCAATTCATTCCGATTATCCTCAAAATCCAGCAACAGTTTCACATTCTCACCGCAAACCGATTTCTTCTCTTCCACTGGAAGATTGTCTACATAAAATCGGACGGAATGTATCGGGCTGGAAAAAGTAGTATAGAAATAAACCTGCTGGTGATAGGCCCACCCGTTCGACTTACGGTATCCCCGAACAGTATAGGAATCCACCTGCTCAATAAAAGAGGCATACACTGTGTCCACATCGTGTTCCGGCTGAATGGTACACGCACACTGCGAACCATATTCCAAATCGATGAGCACAGGCATGCGTCCGGCTTCCTGATATGTATAACGCTGTATTCCGCACCGGCGCGAAGCGGTCAATTCCACTGACACATCACCACCATACAAGTCCACCTGATAATGCCCCGGAACCGCTTCTTCATGCTCATGGCTGAAGGAGGATCGGAAATGCTGTGAAGGAAGCTCATGCACCTCGTCCACGGCCGTCCTCTGAGGCAAAGGCATGAAAAGAATATCCAAGAAATCGGCACACCCTCCGCCACTTTTATGTAAATGGCTGAACCCTAATATCGTTGTATCATTATAATGATATCCGGAACCGAAAGATCGCGTATCAGCCCCCAACTGCATCATACCAAAAGGAACAGACGCGACCGGAGCCACTCTCCCGTCTCCACCTGTCCCGACAAATTTGTTAACCAAACCACTATAATTGTCCAATGCCGGTGCCTTTTCACAGGCAACCAACATTGAACTTAAACATATATAAACACTTAAAAAAACGACATTCTTCATACGTTCTTCTCTTTAATATCCGGCGGCACGACTCAACGGATAGGCCTTAACCTTCTTACCGTCCACCAACTGATACAACACCCAATTATCGCCATCGGCTCCGGCTTCCAAAGTCCAGTCATAAACCGGATTCATCAACAATTTCTTGATACTACGCGGAAAAGCATTCGCCCTGCGCGCCTCTTCCCAAGTACGGATAGCCCGGAAAATCTGTTCTTTTTGCGGACACTTTTCCACATCCTCTTGATTAATTGTCAAAAAATACGTTGCACCATATCCTATCGAAATTGCCTGGATGTGTTCATATTGGGCAACAAAAGAAGTATCCTTGATAGCAAAGTTCCCTCCAAACGACACCGGATAATAGTTGGCATACGTCACATCGCGCAAATCCTTTCCCTGACTGGTTGTACTTCCCCATTCACGAGTATCCACATCATATAGATTGCGTCCGCCTCCCACATTCCATACACTTTGGTAATGCCAAGAACCTTCCGACAAAGTAGCGCCCGAGAATCGGATATAAGGCACTTCCAATTCTTTTGCATGATCAAACATCTTATGGAAAAAACGCTTGGCAGAATAATATCCGTGCCCATTGTTAAACAAAAACTCCTGCCCGTCAAAATCATACAAAGTCACCCCACTTTTTTTTGCTACTTCTGCATAATATTCGGCTATTTCATCCTGAAGCGCCATATTAGGAATAATACCTTCGTAACCGTAATTAATTGTCACCTGCAATTTATACACTTCGTCATTAGCTTGATGTGATGCCGCTTCGGTTCCCCAATAACCTCTTTTCACATTTTTCAATGTATAAGGAGCTGTTTCGGAAACTCCCAGATAATGAATCAGTTCCTTTCCTATTTTGATCATATTCAGATTCTCGCAATGCCCTTCCCAGCTGGCAATCTCTTCCATATAAGTAGGATCGTCAATCACAATTACCGTATCTTCAGGAGTAATGTCTTTCATCAAAATCCGTTTCTGCTGATAGCATAAGCTGTCACTGGGCAAAGGAGCTGCATCTTTTGTTCCCGGCGCCAGCGAATTGGTGATGCACACACGCCCCAACATCAGTCCTTCCGCCGCTGCCATATCTGCAAACTCACGATGCGACTTATTTCCATTCCGGAAGCGAAACGGTTTTTTCGACTGATCTCTGCCGTCCAAATAACCCTCATTCGCCCGATCGGGACGCAAGAACCCTTGGTCATAAGCATGAATGGCCGGGAAACCTAACTGTTTTGTATAAGATATGATACTGTCATACTGACGACCGCTAGTCATTACATCGGGAGAATAAGCTGCCGGATCCTTTATCCATTTGCCATTGACAGTAGGATAAGGCAACCCCTCGGAAAGCACCACGGTTTGAATCACATCCATCAATGCCGTACTGTCCGGGCTTCCCCATAAAGCCACGGAAGAACCTATAAAATCAACTCCCGGAAGAGGTTCTACATCAATATGATTAGGTACATTGGCCGGCATATTGGGGATCAGCGAATAAAATACCTGACGGGGTTTGGAACGATCGCGCGACTGATAGTTTAAAAAGATTCTGCCCAGACTGTCCACCATGGCGGCATTACCATACATTATGCGATAGTAAGGTTCCTTATTGGCATAAAAAGCCACATCACTGACACCGTCTCCACCCAATGTAAAGACCTGCCCTTCATGCAAACTATCCGGCAAAGGGAAACGCTCAGCGTCAGGGGTGTGGATGATATACTGAAATGGTGCAGCATCCCCTTCGATGTCGGCAGTACCTCCCAGTGTGTTGTCGTCCAAGGCCAGCATACCAATACTATAATTCACCACATCACTTGTATCACGGGCCACACCGATAATTTCTCCCATCAGATTGGTGATGTTAGTATAATAAGTTCCCCACTGGATAGCGTCTACATCATGACAAGGTTCAAGGCTGACCAATGATAGCTTCAGGTACTTATCCTTAGGTTGCAATTCTACTTGTGCCACCGATCCGTTCGGATAGTCGATGGTAAACAACTGCGTACCTTCATTAAAACGTGCCTTTTGAGGATAATAATATACGTTT
>BLLV01000204.1 GCA_011959205.1 Bacteroidaceae bacterium | reverse complement strand
AAAAAGCGATGGACACTATTTCTAAAGGAAAAAGCCGTGCAAGTTCTCCTCAAAACCCACGGTTCTTTCATTTAACTTGAAAATAGAGGCATAGTTCCCTTACCCGGCTCGGCTAGAATCGGGCAGGTTTTTAATACTGATATTCAATTAATTATATTAAAGCCAGCCTTATTACGAACTGCAAATACAATATTCCGGTAATCAATCCGTCCACCACAAACTAAAGCAGCATATTTTATCAAGGAAGTAAGTTTTTACTTCAGCTGATTAAATAAAAAAGTGAGGAGAGAATCATTATCCTGCTATCGGATAAATACTTCACTCCTCACTCGAAGGAATATTATACTATTGATGCCAAAGCACAAATAATATAGTTCAAATTTTCATATTGAAGGAATGATTATTCAGTAGGATATTTCTTAATCTTCACTGTTACCGTACCTTCAATTTCTTCACCATTAACAGTAGCTGTTACTTTAATAGCAACTGTACTGTCTTCGGTAGTCTTCTTACCTGTGAAGTTCAATACAATGTTCTTTGTAGAAGCATCAACTGAAGCTGTCAAGAGTTCACTACCATCTTCTGTTGCCAACGGTGATGTAAATTCAATACCATTGATTGTTACATCTGCAGCAGCTACATTATCACCCAAAATAGTTGTCAGGTTATAATATGCATCTTTAGTCTTATCCGGAGTTTTTCCATAAAGGACTTTTGCATCACTTGTTGCCTTTCCAGATTGGAATGTCAAAGTATTGGTTGTACTAAACTTATAGTTCTTGTATTCAATGAACTGAACCTTAATTGCAGGGATATCAAATTCATTTCCTAAGTAGCTAAGTTTCAATCCTTCTACAGTATAAGCCTTATTCAAGTCTTCCGGATTAGCTAATTGAACATGCTTGCCGTTAACTGTCAGTTTAGTCTTGTCAGCATCTGCAGCTTTCGCACCTGTATAATCAATATTTCCGGAAATCAATGTAGACAAATCTACACCAGTTGTACTAGCACTAGGTACAGTGAACACCTTAGAAGTTGCATTATAATATGCAGGGTTATATGCATACTGCTTAGCAAGTTCAGTATCTATAGGACTGGCAATTTCAAACGGTATTGAAATTGTCTCTATATTATTATTATAATTTACAGTTACTTTGGCAGTATAAGTACCCTTGAACTTAAAGTTGCTATAATTGGTATTGAAAGTAATCAATAACTTAGCAAAATCAGCTTTATCGGCAGCAACTGTACCATCTGTTTTAGCCATTTGGATAGATGTAATCAAACCAAATTTATCTTCTTCTTTTATTTCTCTACCTGTTGCCTCGTCTGTATATACCCAGTCAACATTAGTATTATAAAGACGCATAGATGCATCAGCGTTCCAAAGAATACGATCAGCAGTTGACATGTCCTTGAAGTAAGGAGCAAAGTCTACTAACAAGTTCTGCTTAGCTACATCACCGGTTGCAGTGTGTTTCTGAGTTTCGAATTCGACAGTGCTTGTTGTTGATTCTTCACCGAAAGACACATATGCATAAGTATTATGTTTTACATTTCCAGCTACATCCAGTGTATGTACTATAAACCGAATACCATGATCTTTTGCACTTTCATTACAAGAAATTGTCAAACCGTCAGTTTTGATACCATATTTAATAGAATCAGCTTCATAACCGTCTTTAACAGTCAGGAATGCATCATACAACTTATCTGCATTATTCGAATCCTTCAATGTACCAGTCTTACCCAGTTCAATGATATTATTAGTTGTCCAACTACTTTCTGAGAGTTGCTTCTTGTTAACATAGAAAGAGCCAAAATCAACTGTATTAGTTTCTTTTTGAATTGCTAATGTTGTTTCATAAGTAGAACGTACCTTATCACTAGCTACCAATGACAAAGCAGGACGCTTTCCATATGTATTAGGATATGCTTTAACAATTTCAGCTGTAATAGTTTCTATAGAGAACGGAATCTTAAACATACCGTTTACAGATGCAGCTCTAGTATACAAACCATTGTATGCAACAGCCTTACCTAATGTTACCGGAGCCACTTCATTCTTTGAGTTAACCAACTGCAATTCATCACCAGATAAATCATAATTAGTCGGAGTAACCTGTACCATCAAAGAGTCGGCAGAAGTAGTAATCATGTAAGATCCTTTTGCAGGAGCACCCTTAGGTCCTTCCCATGCTTGAAGATCCTTAGCATTTGTTGCAATAGAATAATAAACTGCCAAGTCTCTAGTTTCATTCAACACTGCAAGTTGTGCCAAACCTTCGTTCAACGGCAAACGAATTTCTTTTTCATTCTTACCGTCCTTATCACAGATAACCATTACAGCATAGTTATTGTCTGCCGGATCAATGTAATAATAAGGAACATTGGCAGTAGCAGGAGCTTCTACAGTTATTTCTTCAAATTCTGTACCATTCCACAAATACCATTTGCCATTTTCCTTCTTTACTTCAGGCTGAGCATCTTTACCATCCTCACCTTTGACACCATCTTGACCTACTGCCTTTACGGTAGTTTTTTCACCATCACATACCCAGAAACCATCTTCAGAGATAATCCACTGTGTACCGGGAGCACCTGCTTCACCTGCAACACCATCGTTACCGTCTTTTCCGTTTGTGATAGTATAGCTGCTACCATCAGAGAAAGCAACAGTGAAACCGCCTGTAGCAGGAGTTACGTTGGTAATCCATTTACCAGCATCAATTTTAGTCTGCAAAGCTGCAATTTGAGACTTGACTTCAGTCAACTCTTTGTTGATGTTGTCAATGTCATCATCGTAGTCCTTACAAGACACAAATGTTCCTGTTGACGAAACCATTAAGGCTCCGAACAGAATTGCACTTAAAAATTTTTTGTTCATAATAGAAAAACTTTAAATTTATAAATTTA
>BLLV01000203.1 GCA_011959205.1 Bacteroidaceae bacterium | reverse complement strand
TGCGTATCTCGGCCTATTACAAGAGCAAAGGCTATGACGCGGAACGGGCTGTTCCGGCGAAAAGATATGATATCGTTGCTGCAAGCAAGATATTCACCTTCACCCCCGACTATGACTATACCGGCATAAAGGCAGGTGTTATGCTAAGAGGGGGAACCGGCTACGACGTGGGAGCCAGACTGCCAAAGGAAATAGAGGAATCCACAGGTATGGATTATTCGCTATATCCGCAATACCCGTTCTCCGTCCAGTTTTTTTCAAGGGGGTGTATCAGAAGATGTCCTTTCTGTCTTGTCCGTGAGAAAGAGGGATATATCGCACCGGTTACTCCGGTCAATCTCAATCCCAACGGCAAGCACATAGAAGTCCTCGACAATAATTTCTTTGCCAATCCGGCATGGAAGGAAGCCGTGGATTATCTGCTTAACGCCAAGCAGAAAGTCAATCTGCACGGTGTCGATGTCCGGATTATGAATGAGGAACAGGCGTACTGGCTCAACAGACTTCCGCTGCACAAGAGCATACATATCGCATGGGATCTGCCGCAGATTGACCTCACGGACAAGCTGAGGGAAGTAACAAAATACATCAAGCCATACAAACTGATGTGCTATGTGCTTGTCGGCTATGATTCGACCATCGAGCAGGATATGTACCGTATCGAGCGGCTTCGCGAACTGGGAATAAAGCCGTTCGTGATGCCTTACCGTGATTTTGATAATGTCAGGGTTCCGACCCAGTATGAAAAAGACCTTGCACAATATGTCAACAAACCGATGATATTCAAGTCCTGCACTTTCCCCGATTTTTCTCCGAGGAAAGGGTTTAAGTGCGGATATTATCTGACAAACAACAGTAAAACGGTATGCTGAAGATCGACATCATATATAATAAGGATTGTCTCGAAGGGATGAAAGAGCTTCCGGACAAGTGTATAGATGCGGTGATAGCGGATATGCCATACGGTGTGCTGAACCGCAAGAACGGTTCGGCCGGAGGGGACAGGCATATAC
>BLLV01000202.1 GCA_011959205.1 Bacteroidaceae bacterium | reverse complement strand
GCCGAAATCGGTATAGGGATTCACGTATTTGTCTTGTATGCCTTCTGTTCCCATAACGTAGTCTGTATCTATTAATTCATGCAATGAGACAAAGATAGTCATTATCCTGTAATTACCAGCAGAGAAAGAAATTTTTAACTCCCTCATCCCAACCAGTAACTGTTCAGCGGATACATTGCCACGACATGGCATCTCGTTTGATTAGACGAGAGTCAAGATAGCATTCAAGAGAATTATCCCACTGAAAAAAGTAAGATATCTTCATGAGCAAAGTAAGATATGTTCCCGGGCAAAGTAACACCGCTTACTTGGCTCACGAAGTCCACATACTTTTCTTTACAACCAAACAGACCTCACAGACATCTCATGCCAGTGACAATCATTTCAATGAATTACGAGAGATTTCGGAAAGAAAGTAAAGGTAAAACGTGCGGAAAACATACAGACAACAAGTGACAGTTATTTGCGCAAATAATGATCGGGAAGCCTTCAATTCTAATACATAGATCTATTATCCGACAGATCGTTTTAAGCCACACATTAAAATGAAATACCGGGATAAATTCCTTTAAATCCGTCATCAGCCCATTACTCACTGAATATAAACAAGTTACAACAAAGAATCGCTATAGATATTCTTCATGTGCAGCTCGCGACATCCCCAATTCTCAAAGCATAACCGTCCTTCCCTACGGTAACCAATTCAATGCGGGCATCCACAGATAAAACCTTTCTCAATTTTCCGATCAAATTATAGATGCTATGATTGTCCACTATTGTTCCCTCCCACAACCTACTTATTTCATCATGAGATACGATTTCCCCTTGATGCCCATTCAGCAATAGAAGCAATGCAAATTCCAGCTTACTTAGTTTTTTCAATTTTTGGGTATCCTGATACAATATATGGCTTTGGGTATCCAGTTCCAGCGATGCTATTCTTATCCTTGAAATGGAGTTGTGAGTCACATTGGCATGACGTTTTATATATGCTGCCAGTTCCTCTGTTTCAAAAGGTTTCTTCAGATAAGCCACTGCCCCATTTTGCAAAGCCCTGACCACCTCATTACTTTCAGAATGTGAGGATATAACAATAATTGGGATTTCAGGAGCTACAGCATACAGTTCCGGCATCACATCAATACCATCTTCTGCCCCTACCTCTACATCCATAATAATAATGGACGGTTTGAACTCACCGACAACAGCCTTTATGCAGGTCAATGAATTTTGCTGATGCACCACATACCCTTCCTCTGTCAGTGCCATGGTTACTATATTGCCCAGCATGACATCATCATCAATAAAAAGAACCTTTTCCTTACTCATCACTTCCCCATTTTTATAATTGAATATACAAAAGAAATCATTTCACCGGAAATCTACAAATAAAAGTACTTCCTTTTCCGGGTTCACTCTCTACGGAGATGCTTCCACCATGCGCTTCCATAATGTATTTAGTATAAGCCAGTCCCACACCATAACCATGCTGATGCACCACCTCTTCGCGTGGTACCTGGAAAAACTGCGTGAATATTTTCTTTTGGTATTTCCTTTCTATCCCCCAACCATTATCCTCGACCGACAATACCACCTCATTTTTTTCTTTTCCCACTTTAATAACAATACTTACTCCCCCATTGGAATATTTCAAAGCGTTTTCCAATAAGTTTCGGATAACATTCGTTACATAAAGCGGATCCAACCTCAATTTGGCCTCATTGAAATCCGATTCAAGTGTTATTTTATGAGGTTTACCAACATACTGTATAGAGATACTTTCCCGTGCACGCTCTATTAACTGCAACAGGTCTGTCTCCGTCTTTTGCAGAATTATTTTCTGTTTATCTTGCCGAGCGGTTATTAATAATGCTTCTATATCATTTACCAGATTACGTGTCTGGGCAGCTGTATCCGCTACTATTTTCTGTAAAGAAGCATCCGGCAATTTCTTTTTCAGATACCCCATCAGGGTTATCACACTGTTCAAGGGAGCTTTCAAATCGTGTACCGTTCCATTCACACTGGCTTCACGCTGTTTGAATAGCTTGTCTTTCTTTCTAACCAAAGCGACCAAATAAATCACACACCATAATATAATGACTACCAATAAGATAGAAGACATCAGAATAAGAATCATCTCGCGCAAAAATGGCGAAATCGCAATGTCCGCCTTCACTTGTATGAATTGCAAGCTTTTGGTACCAATAGGGAACAAGCGTGTGCTTTTCGCCCACCGTTCATCAGGCAATACCCCAAAGCTATTTATGACCGTAACCGTATCCTTGCCACACAGCAAGATACAACAGTCGGCCGCCACCTCCGTCCGCCCCAGTTCCTTGCGGAAAATACTGTCCAGTTTGGAAAGAAGAACGAACTTTCCTTTTTTAATGAAATCATCCTGACTAAACTGCATAATCATTTTCGCTAAATTGGAACCTATATGCTGCCGGGTCATCATATCCAAGTCCAGCGTGTCCCCTTTCAAACGGCTTCTTTCCTCGGGCGTCATGTCATCAGCCGCCTTATAAACAATCTTCGGATGTTCCGGATCTTCATAAGGCGAGGCATGACGTCGGAAGGCTATTTCTTTTCCTATACTGACTGACATGACATTTTCTATCGTCCTTATCGTTTGCGTAACATAGGCACGATACATATTGCCAATCCATAATCCTTGCAAGCAGAACATGGCAATGGCGGCAATTATGGCTATATAAATCACTTTTCTCATAAGGTGTGTAATCAAAATCACACACAAATGTAACCAAAATATTTTATAGAGTTACACAAAAGGTTACATTTGGGTTAACAATAGTTTTAAAAAATCCATTTATCTTTGCTATATCACTCAAAAAGAGAACAATTTATGAAAATAGAAGTATTAAATGCACAGGAATTATCCTCCATTAAAGGAGGAGAATGGGTCTATTGGGAAGGCAAATGGTATTGGATTAAAGATACTAGATGAATCCAAGCTATTAAATGCAAATTTATTAATCAAACCAATATTGAAATTTAATTAAGAGAATACTAGTTTTTCATTAGAATTCTAATTTCTCAAAAGATTTCTTTACGGTTAAAAGACTATTACTGATATGAGAGTATTGCTACTAATAATATTTTTCCTAATTCCTAAACTTCTCCAAGCACAAAACGACAGTATTGTAGGAAAAGTAATGGATAGGAATCGTACTCCTATAGAATTTGTAACAATATCTCTCTTATCAGCTAATGATTCTTCTTTAGTGAAAGGTACTATCACGGATGAAAAAGGGGAATTTATACTTTCACGTAAAGACGTGAAGAATTGCATCATTCGTGCATCTCATATAGAATACAAGACAGTTTTTACTTCTGTTCCTCCATCAATAAAAGATGTAGAATTCATACTGGAACCTTCCATCATCAGCATGAATGAAGTAATAGTAAAAAGCAATTTCATCAGGCACGAGTACGACCGGATAATCGTAAATATGAAAGGAAATCCTGTAGTGAAGGGAAGAACTATAAACGAGGCATTGGGAATGTTGCCCGGTGTCATAAACATGAACGATGAACTAAGGCTGAATGGGGGAACCGTGTCTAAAATATACATAAACGGCAGAGAACTTCATGACCGCACTGAATTGTCAAGTCTGCAAGCCACGGACATAGAAAATGTTGAAATTCTGCCGGAAGCCGATTTACAACATAATGCCACGACTAAAGGAGGAATCATATATATACATTTGAAAAAAAATGCAGATGGCGGAGGCAATGGTTCACCCTCTTTGCTAGGACAGATGAGAAAAAGGAACAGTCATAGGGAACGTTTTGGCCTCCCATTAAGCCTTCGGTTTGGGAAATGGAACTTTTACAACAATCTAGTTCTTTCTAATGCAGGAGATCCTTACATCACGGAAAATATAACCCATAACAGCCACCAGAATACCCATATTGTAAACCAGAATGTAGACCGTAAAAATATAAGAAGAATCAATGAAACATTCAGCATGTTATATGATATAACTACCCTGCAAAGCATCGGACTGAACTGTATGGTAAAACAAGCTGGAAGCACACTAAGATCTTCTTCTTTTTCCGAAATACAAGAAACAGAAAAGGAATATACCTCTTCCTACCATAGTAAAGGGAAAGGGGATGAAAAAATATATCAAGCCAGTTTGAACTATAATTGGAAATCAAAAAACGGAAAGAATACTTTGCAGATAGTTCTTGATTATTTGAGAAGCGACGAAACGCAAGAACTGAATTACCATTATCTTTATCAGTATCCGGATAAAAACGAAGAGAATAATAAATGCAGCAATAACGGGACTGTTTCTGATTTATGGAAGGCAGAGATAAATTATATCTTCTTGCTCAACGAACATTCCAGATTGAAATGGGGTGGCTACTATTATAATAACCATACCGACAACCAGATGTATTACGCATATCAGAGTGAAGAAGGGTGGCAGAAAGAAGATAAAAGCGGGCTATTTGCCTATAAAGGTATAGGTTATGCAGGCTATGCAGAATATGTATGGCAATGGAAGAAATTTACATTAAATGGCGGTATACGGGTACAAGAGGATGAAGTGAAATGTATTTCCAATAACATAGCAGGTGACAAACGCACATATCGCAATCTGTTCCCCTCCATCAAACTGGGTTACCTTTTCTCTGAAAAGAACCAAGCCTCTTTATCCTATTCAAAAAGAATGGGAAATATCCCTTATAAGAACATGAATCCGGCTATTGTCTATATCTCTGAATATTCTTATGCTAAAGGGAATCCCGATTTGGTACCTATCACCGAACATCGTATCCGACTATTGTTGAGTTTGTCAGATACTTGGAGTATAAGCTACACTTATGGAAAGCGTAAAGACGACTCATATCCTCTGGTCTATCAGGATAAAGACAATCCGATCATCACCTATACTATGCCGACCAATATAGGCAAGTCTTATCGACATGCTTTTTCAATAGGTTTCACTAAGGCCCTGTTCAGCTGGTGGACTACCAATGCCTCCCTTGATGGCGACTACACCAAAGAGGTCTCACCCAAACGAACCTACCATGTATTCCATTGCCTATTCTTTTGTGACAACAGCCTTCGTTTCACAAATACTTTCGGTGGAAGTTTTAACTTTATGGCAGAAAGAAGAGCACGTAGAAGTGAAACAATATATCACAGTGTATACAATATGAATGCCGGTCTTTACAAATATTTCTTCGATCAAAAGTTCTGCATAAATTTATCAGTTTACGCTATTTTGAATAAAAGAAGAAATCTGACTACAATTACCAATGACAATCTAAACAGAATAGAAGAAAATAATAAGACCCCTTATCAAGGAGCGTGCTTAAACCTTATATATAAGTTTGACTTTGGCAAGAAAGTAAAGGTAAAACGTGCGGAAAGCATACAGACAACAAGTGACAGTTATTTGCGCAAATAATAAAAAGGAGTAATCGAAAAGCCTTTAAGTGAGTAGAAAGAACTTTTTAATACGTTGATATTATGAAAGAAAATCGTTTTTTAAACCTATCAGGTGAAATACCTGTTCTCTCAAAGGATGAAGCGGACCTATTAAAAGGAGGATTTAAAAAAGTTCCAACAAAGTTATCTATTCAAATGAATTCTGATGATACCAATAAAAACTGCCATGGAAATATCAAAAACATGGATAGTGATGGAGGTGATACAAACATCAACTGCAAGTTTTCATGCGAATGTGATCAGAAAAATTAAAATTTGACTTCATTTCGAGATTAAATTTCTATTTTTCAAAAACGGTTGTATCAAAACAACGTATTGTTATGAAATGGAGCTTATATAACTTTATAATTAGAAATGGTTCTGATTATTTATTGTATAATAGTTTAACTAATGAGTTGATGGCTTGCGTAGAAGGCGTCAACTCGTTATTAAACGAGTACAAAAATAATATAGACAGGCTTAAGCAAATACATTCTGAATTATATAATTATCTGGATACGCAAAAGTTCATTGTATCGGACGAAACAGATGAAGCGAAACAATTCATAGAACATCAAAAAGCCACTGATACTTCGAATGATTCGTTACGGATCATTATTAATCCAACATTGGATTGCAATTTAAGATGTTGGTACTGCTATGAAAAACATAGGGAAGGTAGTACTATTCATAATGATATAGACTTAGCTATAAAAATGTTCATAAAAAAAGAAATAGAGGACAAGAGGTTAAAATCACTCAGCTTATCCTTTTTCGGTGGAGAACCTTTAATGCATTTTAGGAAACAAGTTCTTCCTCTTATTCTATACACAAAAGAACTTTGTATAACTCATAAAGTAAAATTACAATGTAGCTTCACCACTAATGCTGTATTACTTACTCCCAATGTAACCGAACTCTTAGCTAATACAAAGTTAGACTATCATTTCCAAGTGCCTTTTGATGGAGATAGAGACTTTCACGATTCAATTAAAAAGCACCCCAATGGAGCCGGAACTTATAATACAATTTTGCAAAATGTAAAATATGCAGCCAGCAAAGGATTTGCTTTTACTATTAGATGTAACTATACAGATAAGAATATACTATCTTTCAAAAAAGTTATAGATGATTTATCAAATATAGATTCAAAAGAGAACTTAGTATTCTCACTACAAAGAATATGGCAAGAGGAAGATTCATCAGAGTTAGACAATAAAAAAAAGGAAGTTTTATTATACCTCAAAAATAAAAAGCTAACAAAACCAACTGAATATAAGGGAATATTTCAATGCTATGCTGATAAAGAGAATTGCATTGTCATCAACTATAATGGCGATATTTACAAATGCACAGCAAATGATTTTCTGCCAGAAAAGAGGGAAGGCGTGCTTAATTCTAATGGGGTTATCACCTACAATTCATTATATGAAAAAAGAATGAAAGCTAAATATGCGCTTAAGCCGTGTTTGGAATGCAATATTTTACCTATATGCATGATTTGTACCCAAAAACGTCTAAAGATGATAAATGAGGAAAAATGCATCTATATTAAAGAAAAAGATAAACCTGATATCATACGCGATCATATTCGACGGATTTATAAAGAAACAGATATAACTTAATCATCATGTTCCCTTTTCACAAGCAACACGACAGCATGCAATGCGGCATCACCTACCTGCAAATGATATGCAAATACTACGGAAAAGAGTATTCCCTGGAATCTCTTTCC
>BLLV01000201.1 GCA_011959205.1 Bacteroidaceae bacterium | reverse complement strand
CCCGATGCCAAGAGCCAGGTCACTATTGAATACGATGACAACGGCAAGCCGGTACGCATTGATACCATTGTGGTTTCTACCCAGCACGACGAGTTTGTAACTCCGGCAGACAACTCCAAAGAGGCACAGTTGAAGGCTGACGAGGAGATGTTGGCCAAGATCCGTCAGGATGTGATTGAAATCCTGATGCCGCGTGTCATTGCCGGAATTCACAATGAAGACGTATTGGCCCTGTTCAATGACCGGATCGTTTATCATGTGAACCCCACCGGCAAGTTCGTTATCGGCGGTCCTCACGGTGATACCGGTTTGACCGGACGTAAGATCATTGTAGATACATACGGTGGAAAAGGTGCTCACGGTGGCGGGGCGTTCTCGGGAAAAGACCCCAGCAAAGTAGACCGTAGCGCTGCATACGCAGCCCGTCATATTGCCAAGAATATGGTTGCTGCCGGTGTTGCCGATGAAATGCTGGTGCAGGTGTCATACGCTATCGGTGTGGCTCGCCCCATCAATATCTATGTAAATACCTACGGCCGCAGCAATGTGAAACTGAGCGACGGAGAGATTGCCAAGAAGATAGACGAACTGTTCGATCTTCGCCCGAAAGCCATTGAGGAACGTTTGAAACTGCGTAATCCTATTTATGAGGAAACGGCTTCTTACGGTCACATGGGGCGCGAGCCGAAGGTGGTGACCAAGACATACGAGTCCATGTATCATGAAACGAAGACACTGGAAGTGGAGCTGTTCACTTGGGAGAAGTTGGATTATGTGGACAAGATAAAGGAAGTGTTCGGTTTGTAAAAACCGGTTGGGATCATAAGTGTATACGGGCGAATTTCATCCGCCTCTGCCGTAATGGGTATCATTGACCGGTAGGGGCGGGCGGAATCCGCCCGAAAACATAAAGGTTTATAGGATGAACGATATAAAAAACGTATGTGTATATAGTGCGTCCAGCACAAAGATTGCCAAAGTCTATTTTGATGTAGCGGCAGAATTGGGACGTTGTCTGGCTGAAAAGAAAATCAATCTGATAAACGGAGCAGGCAGTATCGGCTTGATGGCGGCTACTTCGGATGCAGCATTGGCCGCAGGCGGTACGGTGACAGGAGTGATACCTCGTTTTATGGTGGAGCAGGGATGGCATCATACAGGATTGACCCGACTGGTTGAGACGGAAACCATGCACGAGCGTAAACGGCTGATGGCTGATTTATCCGATGGTGTCATTGCCTTGCCCGGAGGTTGCGGCACGCTGGAGGAATTGCTTGAAATCATCACCTGGAAACAATTGGGACTTTATTTGAATCCGATCATCATTCTGAATATCAATGGATTCTATGACTCTTTGCTTGAAATGTTGCAAAAGGCGGTAGACGAGAACTTTATGCGTAAAGAACATGCCTCTATCTGGAAAGTAGCTTCAAGTTGTGAAGAAGCAATAAATTTACTCTATACGATGCCTGTTTGGAACAAAGAAATCCGTAAATTTGCAGCAATATGAGCGAAACCTGTCATCCCGGAATAGCGTATATTCTTCAACTTTATACGGAAGAGCAGAGCCGTGTTGATACGGCTTTGACACGCAACGTGTGCCATACGTCCAAAGAAAATGGGATGAGGGGAATTGAACTTCCTTATCAATTGCGTTCGGACTGGATGGTGACCAGCGTGCTGTTTCTTTGTTTCATTCTGGTATCATACGTGTTGGCGCATGGTAAGAAACACCTTGAACAGCAATTCAAGAATTTTATTTTGTCTAAAGAGCGTGCCAGCCTGTTTGATGACACCACGGCATCTGATGTACGTTATACATTGGTGTTGATATTGCAGACTTGTATATTGTCCGGTTTTTGTGTGTACGATTATTTTTCGGATCACGACCTGATTCTTTTCCGCATGGTTCCTCATTATTTATTGTTAAGTATTTACATTGGTTATGTCGGTTTCTTCTTTATTGCCAAGTGGTTTTTTTATAGTTTTGTAAATTGGATTTTCTTTGACAAAGTACGCAATATTGTCTGGCTGCAATCCTATTTTAATATTGTAATTGGGGCAGGTTTTTTACTGTTCCCATTTGTGCTTTTGATTGTATATTTTGATTTGTCGCCGCAAATTGCTCCTTATTTTATAGGACTTATTATAATAATTGCTAAAATTCTGTTGTTTTATAAATGCTTTAGTAATTTTTTCAACAAACTTTATGGTGCTTTCCATTTAATTCTATACTTTTGCACCCTTGAAATTCTCCCGGATCTTGTCCTATGGAAAGGAATTACCTTAGTGAACAACATTCTGGTTTTAAATTTTTAGTACATTGAAAATAAGAAAAGTCCTCGTATCTCAGCCTAAACCGACTTCTGAAAAGTCGCCATATTATGATATTGCTGAGAAGTACGGTGTGAAAATTGATTTTCGCCCGTTCATCAAAGTTGAGAGTTTGTCGGCTAAAGAGTTCAGACAGCAAAAAGTGTCTATTCTTGATCATACTGCTGTGATTTTTACATCGCGGCATGCTATTGACCATTTTTTTGGATTGTGTGCTGAATTGCGTGTTGCTATACCCGAAACCATGAAATACTTCTGTACTTCCGAAACCATTGCCTTGTATATTCAGAAGTATGTTCAGTATCGTAAGCGTAAAGTATTTTTTGGAGCAACCGGTAAATTTGCAGATATGATGCCTTCTATCATAAAGCACAATACGGAAAAATATTTGGTGCCAATGTCGGATGTACACAATGATGAGGTCAAGACTTTATTGGATAAAGGTAAGATTCACCATACGGAGGTGGTGATGTATCGTACGGTAAGCAATGACTTTACTCCCGAAGAGGAGTTTGATTACGATATGCTGCTGTTCTTTAGCCCTGCAGGAATCAATTCTTTGATGAAGAACTTCCCGGAGTTTGATCAGAAGGAAATCGCGATAGGATGTTTTGGCCCTGCCACTGCCAAAGCGGTAAAGGATGCCGGACTACGTTTGGATTTGGAAGCTCCTACCGTAGAGGCTCCGTCCATGACTGCGGCGTTGGATATGTTTATCCGCGAACGCAATAAGGATTAATTTTTTAGTTTATATTCCAAAACCGGGGGTTTTGTATCAATAAAGTTGTAACTTTGTGATTCGAAACCCTCGGTTTCTTTATTTTAATAAAAGGGAGAAGATTATGGCAGCATATACACTCGGTAAAAAAGAGCGTCTGAGTAGTAAGATCTTGATTGAACGTCTCTTTTCTGGTGGAAGTAAGTCCTTTCCGGCTTTTCCGCTACGTGTGGTGTATATGCCGGTAGAGCCTTCGGAGCAAGATGCAGCTGCTTCTATTCTGATCAGTGTGCCCAAGAAGCGGTTTAAGCGCGCTGTAAAACGCAACTTGGTAAAACGTCAGGTGCGCGAGGCCTATCGGAAGAACAAGCATCTGTTGCTGGATGCGCTGGCATCCCGGGACAAAAAACTGGTCATTGCTTTTATATGGCTGGACAATAATATTCACTCTTCGGCCGAGGTGGAGGAAAAAGTGAAGAAATTGCTTTATCATATAGCAGAAAGAGTGGAATGAAAAAGATACTTTCCTATCTGTTGCTACTGCCCGTTTATTTCTATCGGGGGTACATTTCTCCGATGACTCCTCCTTCCTGCCGTTTTGTACCTACCTGTTCGGAATATGCCATCGAGGCTATCAAGAAATACGGTCCTTTCAAAGGATTGTATCTGGCTGTCCGCCGGATATTGCGTTGTCATCCGTGGGGCGGGTCGGGCTATGATCCGGTTCCGTAACATCCGTTGTGCTTATGTTGTTGGATATTCATACACATCGCCGGGCTGCTGTGCCGGGAGAGTACATTCTCAGTGTAGAGCCTGCACGGTTTGAACCAGTGGATGGGTGTTATTATTCTGTAGGCATTCATCCGTGGAAAGTTTCGGAAGCCGCTCCGGAAGATTGGGAAAAGTTGGAAAAGGCGGTTGGACATCCCTCTGTTCTGGCAATAGGGGAGACGGGGCTGGACAAATTGGCTTCGGCTGATATCTTGTTGCAAAAAGAGGCGTTTGTCCGGCAGGTTTTATTGAGCGAGTCGGTAGGAAAACCGTTGGTGATTCATTGTGTGAAGGCGTTTAATGAATTGATAGAACTGAAAAAGAGGTATCGTCCGCAGATGCCTTGGGTGGTACACGGTTTCCGTAATAATCTGCATATTGCCTGCCGGCTGATGCAGGAAAACATTTATTTTTCGTTGGGGGAAAGATATCAGCCTGATGTGTTGCAGCACGTGCCCTTAGAATGTTTATTGGCTGAAACGGACGAGGGCACGCAGGATATCCGTATGGTGATCGGACGGATGGCGGAAACGAAGAATGTGGAAGTTTCCTTTCTGTGCGATAGGATAGATGAAAATGCACGGAAAATCTTTTTTCGGCAATAAGAGTTGTTTCTTCAGATAAAGAGTCGTACTTTTGTGGCATTTAAAGTATAAATCAAACATTTAAATAGATAATCATTCGATGAATTTTGTAGAAGAATTAACATGGCGTGGAATGGTGCACACAATGATGCCGGGCACCGAGGAGTTATTGGCGAAAGAACAAGTGACAGCTTATCTGGGTATTGACCCTACGGCTGATTCTCTGCATATCGGCCACTTGTGTGGTGTGATGATGCTGCGTCATTTCCAGCGTTGCGGCCACAAGCCGTTGGCATTGGTGGGCGGTGCGACCGGTATGATCGGTGACCCTTCCGGCAAATCGCAGGAACGTAATCTGTTGACTGAGGAAACATTGCGTCACAATGTGGCTTGCATCAAGAAACAACTGGCTAAATTTCTTGACTTTGAGAGCGATGCTCCCAACAAAGCCGAATTGGTGAACAACTATGACTGGATGAAGGATTTTACTTTCCTTGATTTTGCCCGTGAGATAGGCAAGCACATCACTGTGAACTATATGATGGCTAAGGATTCTGTACAGAAACGTCTGAACGGTGAGGCGCGTGACGGTTTGTCATTCACAGAATTTACTTACCAGTTGTTGCAGGGATACGACTTCTTGCACCTGTATGAAACGAAGGGTTGCAAACTCCAGATGGGTGGTTCAGATCAATGGGGTAATATTACCACCGGGGCCGAGTTGATCCGTCGTACCAATGGCGGTGAAGTGTTTGCATTGACTTGCCCGTTGATTACAAAGGCCGATGGTGGCAAGTTCGGTAAGACCGAGTCTGGTAATATTTGGTTGGATCCCCGTTATACTTCTCCTTACAAGTTCTATCAGTTCTGGTTGAATGTAAGCGACGAGGATGCCGCACGTTATATCAAGATTTTCACTTCACTGAGTCAGGAAGAAGTGGAAGCATTGACCGCAGAGCACGCCGAGGCTCCGCACTTGCGTGTGTTGCAGAAACGTCTGGCTAAGGAAGTGACCGTTATGGTTCATTCGGAAGAAGATTACAATGCAGCTGTGGAAGCATCAGGCATCCTGTTTGGCAACGCCACTTCCGAAGCGTTGAAAAAGCTGGATGAAGACACGTTGCTGGCAGTGTTCGAAGGTGTTCCTCAGTTTGAGGTGTCACGCGATGCGCTGGCCGAAGGGGTGAAGGCGGTAGACCTGTTCGTTGATAATGCCGCTGTTTTCGCTTCTAAAGGCGAGATGCGCAAGCTGGTACAGGGCGGCGGCGTTTCGCTAAATAAGGAGAAATTAAGTGCCTTTGACCAGGTAATTACCACTGCCGACCTGCTGGACGAGAAATACCTGCTGGTTCAGCGCGGAAAGAAGAACTATTATCTGGTGATTGCCAAATAAGAAAAAAGAGAATTTCTTTTATAGATACAAACAAAAACCGGAAGAAGAAAACCTGTCATTTCTCCTTCCGGTTTTTATTTGTATCTTTTCTTGGGTCTTATTTCCTGTCTATCTCTTTCAGCAACTCATCTACCGCGGTTTTCAATTGTGTGTCTTCCCCTTTCACCACAGTTTCCGGTGCATTGGCAACCTTGATATCCGGTTCCAATTGTGAGTTTTCCAAGTAACTTCCATCCGGCAGGCGATAGCCGATAACGGGGATACCGAATACCAGTGTCGGATCCTGCAATGTTTCCCAAGATACGCTGGTCATGGTTCCCGGTACAGGCATACCTACCAGCTTGCCCAGTTTCTGATGGCTATACACCCACGGAGTGCCGTGTGCATTGCTATAGTTGGCCTCGCATTGTACCATGATACTCGGTTTGTTCCAACGGCGGCTGGGCATATCGCAAGCCTCGCGTCCGCGTACTACCTGTGTGAAGTATTTTTTTCCGCTGAACAGGATCTCGATATCTTCATGCAGGCGTCCGCCGCCATTAAAGCGGGTGTCGATGACAATACCTTCACGGTTGTTGTACTTACCCAGAATATCCGAATAAACAGAACGGAAGCTGCCATCTCCCATCGACTCAATGTGCACATATCCCAAACGGCCGTTCGACCATTTATCCACATCGGCAGCCCGTTGCTTTACCCAGCGTGCATAGAGCAGGCCGCTCATCACACCATTGCTGACAGGAACAACCACTTCCTCCCAACGTTCTTTGGTCTGCGGGTTATAAAGTGAAACCAATGTTTTCTTTCCGGCTTTGCCGTTCAGCAGAACAGAGTAGTCACTTTCGGGAGTGATTTCCTGACCGTCGATTTTTTCAATGATATCTCCGGCTTTCACTTTGGAGCGGGCGTGGGCGAAGGGGCCTTTTTCCACTACTTCGGAAACCAGCAGACCTTTGCCGGTATAGTCCCAGTCGTACAATAAGCCTAAGGTGGCGGTGGTGTCTCCTTTCAGGCGCGGACGGAAACGTCCTCCCGTATGCGACACATTCAGTTCGCCCAGATATTCGCTCAGCAGTTCTGCAAAGTCATAGTTGTTGTCTATGTGCGGCAGGAATTTGCGGTAGGCTGCGGTCATGGCATCCCAGTCCACTCCGTGCATGTTCAGGTTATAGAAGCGTTTCTGTTCTTGTTTATAGACGTGGCTGAACATATAGTCGCGTTCGGCTGCGAGGTCCATCTTTACGTTGGCTTGATAGCTGACGGACTTTAAACTTTCAGAGTCGGTACTCATTTTCTGCATGCTGCTGCCACCTAACAGGAACAGGTTCTTTCCGTCCTTGTCCATCTCCATGTTGGCCCATCCGGTATCCATCTTATGGAGCAGCTTCGTGTCTTTCTTGCGCAGGTTCATTTTCCACAAGTCATATCCGCCTTCGAAGGCAGAGAGATAATATAAGGTTTCGCCGTTCTTTGTGATAATGGCGCTTCCCAAATTGGAAGAGTTAGGGGTGAGGCGGACGATGCGGTCTTCTATGTTGTCCAGCTCCACTACGATATCCTTTGTTTTTTCCTCTTTCTTCTCTTCGGGCTTGTCTTTGTTATCCCCTTTCTTTTTATCGTTTTTCTTGGCTTCGGCGGTACTCTTCTGTTCCTTTTCCAGTTCCTTCTGCAATTCGTAATCTTCTTTGCTCAGGCGGAATTTGTCATACGCATCCTGATTCATAAATACCAGCATCACATCGTTCAGTGAGCCCCATGAGGCGTGGGCGCGCATACCATAACGCTCGGTGATGAACAAAATGGCATTGCCGTCCAGTACCCAGCGGGGAGAGCCGCTGGTATAGCCGCTGTTGGTCAGGTTGACCACCTTTCCTCCCTGTGCGCTGACTATACCTATGTCTGTATAAGGGTCGTGCCGGTTTCCGGTAAATTCCAAAGTGAACCACTTCCCGTCGGGCGACCATGAATAGTCAAATCCGCCACCGGTGTTGAACCAGGTGGAACCGTCAGTGACCTGACGCACCTTTTTGGTTTCCAGGTTGAGTACCATCAACCGGTTGCGGTCTTCTATAAAGGCAAGCTCCTTGCCATCCGGCGAGAATTGCGGATAGGTACGTTCTATTTTGTCCGAAGGCAGGAGCACTTTTTCTTCAATGGTGGTGGCATTGGGAAAGTTGGCCTCTTCCTTGCGTGCTATCTTGGCCATGTAAAGTTCCCAGTTTCCATTACGCTCACTGGCATAAGCCAAGGTTCGGTTGTCCGGCGAGAAGGTAACTCCCGCTTCACGGGCAGGGGTATGGGTGATTTGTTTGGTGGTGCTATAGTCGGTGGAAGTGACGAATACTTCACCTCGTACAATGAAAGCAATTTGTTTGCCGTCCGGTGATACGGTGGCCGAGGTCGCTCCGCTGCTGAAGCTCAGATCCGCTATGGCATGTTGGTCGTCACGGATGATATCGATTTTGACTTTCTGTGGTTTGCTTCCCTGTTTTTGGGTGTATATTTCTCCATCATACGTGTAGCAGAGGGTGCCGTTGCCGCCCATTGACAGAAAGCGGACCGGATGGGTCTTGAAACCGGTGACTGCTTTTAATGATTGGGGAGCGTCTAGCGGGAAAGAATAGACATTGAATGTACCGCCATTCCGTTCGCTCAGGAAGTAAACGGTCTGCCCATCGGGAGCAAATACCGGATTGCGGTCTTCTCCTGCATGGCGGGTCAAGTTGGTATGTTTGCCGTTCTCTGAATTGTATAACCATACGTCACGGGTGATGGACGAGGTGTGATGTTTGCGCCATTCGTCTTCAAAACCTTTACGGTCTTGGTAGAGAAATGTTTTTCCGGACGGGTCGAAGCAGACCATTTCGGCGGGAGTACCCAGCACTTGTTCGGTGCGTCCGCCGGTCACAGGGACTTTGTATAGTTCTGTCAGGGCCGAGGTAGGGAACAAGGCGCTTCCGGCAGGGTCTTGGATGGAAGCGGAGAACAGAATATAGTTGCCGTCGGTAGTGAAAGCTGAGGGTATCTCGGATGCCGAATGGGTGGTGAGTCGCCGGGCTGCCCCACCGTTGGCGGGCATGACGAACAGGTCGAAATTGCCGTTACGGTCACTGGCGAAAGCTATCTGCTTACCATCCGGCGACCAAATGGGGCTACACTCGTATGAGGTTTGTGTGGTGAGTTGGGTGGCGGTTCCTCCGTTGGCGGGTACTTTATAGATATCTCCTTTATAGCAAAATGCAATTTCCGTGCCGTCGGGCGAGATTTGCACATCACGCAACCATAATGGTGTGGCTGCATAACTGCTTGCTGCAACAAAGCTTAAAGCAAGGCAAGTTAGAAGTTTTTTCATGTCTTTATGTCTTTTAGTTTGTACGCAAAGTTAAGCATTTGCATTTTATTGCAAAAAAAAGTGCGAAAATATTTGGACTATATCACAGGAAAAACGTATCTTTGCACCGCTTTCCGAGGAGAGCATGTAATGATTGGACTATGGTGTAATGGTAGCACAACAGGTTTTGGTTCTGTTTGTCCAGGTTCGAATCCTGGTAGTCCAACAGAAATCCCCCAAAAAACAAGCTGAAAAGCCCCTAAACGTACAGGTTTAGGGGCTTTTTCGTAGTTTTCTGAAACGCTTACGAAAAAACGCGACACCCATTCGGGAGCAAATCGAGATTCAGACTCCCCAAAACCATCGCATTGTAATCATTCATAATACCTGACATTGCGGCATAATAGTATTATAACGGATCAGTGCTAAAACCCTGTGGGTATGTTATGTTAATATGCGAAAGTGA
>BLLV01000200.1 GCA_011959205.1 Bacteroidaceae bacterium | reverse complement strand
GATTGTGATACCCTCTATCATTTTTATAGTTAATATCTTGGAGGATTGTCAATGCGCTCATTCGGGTAAACAATCCTCGTCGTTTTTCCCATACCTCTAGCGCCTTTAATACCTATAAGCCTGTCATTACAATCAATTTTATCGTAAAGATATCTGGTAAAAGACAATGGAGTATCCTTCAACTTCCGCCGATAGGCCCGATAGATCTTTTGGATGTCTTGTTTTTCCATACAACCTCTTTTTCACATCCATATTTTCACTGTTTCCTATTTCCATGAATACAGCTTCTCCCGGATACCGGATAAACAGGCACACGTTTCCGCCACAAGGAATGGAAATAAAACAGGTCTTAAACCACCCTAGGCTGAAGAGAAAGAATCGCATAAAAAAATGCATCTATCCCCTTGAATATCATTTATTTTTTTTCTATCTTTGGGCAAAACCAACTTTTAAATCAATACTGCGTATGGAAACGTATCTATTCTGGATTGTGCCCATTGCCTCCCTCTTGGCATTGGCACTCGCATGGTATTTCTACAAACAAATGATGCTCGAAAGCGAAGGAACCCCTACAATGGAAAAAATCGCTCTCTATGTGCGCCAAGGCGCCATGTCCTATCTGAAACAACAATATAAGGTAGTAGGATGGGTATTCTTGGGGCTGGTTCTCCTGTTCTCTATCATGGCATACGGATTTAACCTGCAAAACCCGTGGGTGCCTGTCGCCTTTCTTACCGGCGGCTTCTTCTCCGGACTGTCCGGCTTTCTAGGAATGAAAACGGCTACATACGCTTCAGCCCGTACCGCCAATGCCGCCCGGAACTCCTTAAACAAAGGGCTGCGTGTAGCCTTCCGCAGCGGAGCTGTTATGGGCCTGGTCGTTGTCGGCTTGGGACTGCTCGATATTTCTTTCTGGTACATCTTATTGGATTATTGCATTCCGGCAGACGCCATGAACCCTTCCGCCAAATTATGTGTCATCACAACCACCATGCTTACCTTTGGCATGGGAGCCAGCACGCAAGCGCTTTTCGCCCGTGTGGGAGGTGGAATCTATACCAAAGCAGCCGATGTAGGCGCTGACCTGGTAGGTAAAGTGGAAGCCGGCATTCCGGAGGATGACCCCCGCAACCCCGCCACCATTGCCGACAATGTGGGTGACAATGTAGGTGACGTAGCCGGAATGGGCGCCGACCTCTACGAGTCCTATTGCGGCTCTATCCTGGCTACCGCCGCTTTAGGTGCCGCAGCCTTTATCGGTTCGGATGATACCGTGATGCAGTTTAAAGCGGTCATCGCACCGATGCTGATTGCGGCAGTGGGTATCGTTCTCTCTATCATCGGCATTTTTGCCGTCCGCACCAAAGAAGATGCGGGAATGAAGGAATTACTCGGATCACTGGCCACAGGAACCAATTTAAGCTCGGTACTGATTGTTGTCGCCACCTTCCTTATCCTTTGGATGTTAGGTCTGGAAAATTGGGTAAACATATCCTTTGCTGTGGTAGTGGGATTAATAGTAGGCATCGTTATCGGCCGTTCCACCGAATATTATACTTCCCAGTCGTATAAACCCACCCAACGGTTGGCCGAAAGTGGAAAGACCGGTCCGGCCACCGTGATCATTTCCGGTATCGGACTGGGTATGATTTCCACCACCATCCCTGTACTGGCTGTAGTGGCAGGCATCATTTTATCCTACTGGCTGGCATCCGGTTTCGATTTTGCCAATATCTCGATGGGACTTTATGGCATCGGAATTGCTGCCGTAGGTATGCTTTCCACTCTCGGCATCACTTTAGCTACCGATGCTTACGGACCGATTGCCGATAATGCCGGCGGTAACGCCGAGATGAGCGGACTGGGCAAAGAAGTGCGCAAACGTACCGATGCCCTCGACTCGTTGGGTAACACGACTGCCGCTACCGGCAAAGGTTTTGCCATCGGCTCCGCCGCATTGACCGGACTGGCTTTATTGGCATCCTACGTGGAAGAAATCCGTATCGGACTGACCCGATTGGGGCAAACCCTCCTGGAATTGCCCAACGGTATCACTGTAGATGTGCATAACGCCAGTTTCACCGACTACATGCTTTATTACGATGTAACCCTGATGAACCCCAAAGTATTGAGCGGTATGTTCTTGGGCAGTATGATGGCATTCCTGTTCTGCGGCCTGACCATGAATGCCGTAGGACGTGCGGCCGCCCACATGGTAGAAGAGGTGCGCCGCCAGTTCCGTGAGATAAAAGGGATTCTGACAGGAGAGGCCGAGCCCGACTATGCCCGTTGCGTACAAATATCCACCAAAGGAGCGCAGCGTGAAATGGTATTCCCCTCCCTACTGGCTATCATCGCCCCTATCGCTACCGGATTGATTTTCGGCGTACCCGGTGTTATCGGTCTGCTGATAGGTGGTCTGTCCTCGGGCTTCGTTCTCGCCATTTTTATGGCCAATGCGGGAGGCGCATGGGATAATGCGAAAAAATTTATAGAAGAAGGTAATTTCGGAGGTAAAGGAAGCGAAGTACACAAAGCAACGGTTACCGGTGACACTGTAGGTGATCCGTTCAAAGATACATCCGGACCCAGTTTGAACATTCTGATTAAACTGATGAGTATGGTCGCCATTGTAATGGCCGGACTGACAGTTGCTTGGAGTTTGTTCTGATAGAAAAACGGAAAGCCGCTTCGGAGGAGGCGGCTTTCTAATTTAAAAAAAAGATTTTCACACATACGTAAGCATCGGACTACACGTAGGGTTGTGCCTGAACATTGGCCATGTTGCTATTTTGCCAGTAGGGGCGAGGTTCGCTCGCCCGAAATTACAGACTGTTCTTGGTCAAGACATTACAATTGAATTTATTCAATATCTCCACACATCTCTCCACATTCGAAGGACGGATCACCACATGGGCCGTATCACCTTGTGCGAAAGCATACATATATTCGATGAAAATATGCTCGGCGGCCAAGTAATCCAATACTTCGGACAATGAACCTGCCACATTCGGACAACTGATACAAACCACATCAGTCAGCATCACGGCAAAGTCCTCGGCACGAAGTACCTCCACCGCCTTCTCCACATCCGAAACAATTAAACGAAGGATGCCGAAATCAGTAGATTCCGCCATGCTGAACGCATGCATGTTGATGTCATGCTTCGCCAATGTCTTGGTCACATCATTGATTCTTCCGGTCTTGTTTTCCAGAAAAACAGATAATTGCTTGATTGTCATATCGCGTACTCTTTTATTTTAAAATCCGATTGTCTATCACACGTTTGCTCTTGCCTTCACTACGGGCAATGCTATTGGGCTCCATCAGCTTCACTTCGGCACTGATGGAAAGGACACTTTTCAGTTTGTCGCTCAACGCCTTCTTCATGGCCAGCATACTTCCCATATCATCCGAGAAGAAGTCTTTGCGCACTTCCACTTGTACCTGCAAAGAGTCGAGATTATTCTTTCTGTCCACCACCAGCATGTACTGAGGCTCAAACTGCGGCATATCCAGAATCACACTCTCCACCTGGGACGGGAAGACGTTGATACCACGGATAATAAGCATATCGTCACTACGGCCTACAATGCCCGACATGCGGATATTGGTTCTTCCACACGGACATTCACCCTCCATCAGGGAAGTCAAGTCCTTCGTACGGTAACGCAGCAACGGCATCCCTTCCTTGGTCAAGGTAGTAAACACCAGTTCTCCCACTTCTCCATCCGGAAGACGTTCCAACGTTTCAGGATTAATGATTTCAGGATAAAAATGATCCTCGTTAATATGTGACCCATGTTGTTCCTGACATTCGTAGGAAACACCGGGTCCCATAATCTCACTCAGACCATAAATATTATACCCTTTCAATCCCAGCCGCTCTTCTATCTCCTTACGCATACTCTCCGTCCACGGCTCGGCTCCGAAAGCTCCGATACGGAGGTTGATGTCATTCTTGGTCAGTCCCATACGTTCCACCACTTCCGCCAGATAAAGGGCGTAGGAAGGAGTACAGGCAATGCCCGTTATACCCAAGTCACGTATCAGACGGACATGTTTTTCCGTATTTCCAGTAGAAGCCGGGATAACCGTCGCCCCCAGGTTCTCCACCCCATAATGCGCGCCCAGTCCGCCGGTAAACAGTCCATAACCATAACTGACGGAAAAGGTATCATTACGGGTAACCCCGTAGGCCGAAAGACAGCGCGACATCACTTCGGACCACACGGACAAGTCACGGCGCGTATACCCCACAATGGTAGGATTTCCCGTTGTGCCCGAAGAAGCGTGCACACGCACAATTTCCGAGGCAGGAGCAGCCTGAAGGCCGTATGGATAATTATCACGCAAATCCTGCTTGGTAGTAAAAGGAAGTTTTACGATATCTTCGATAGTCTGGATGTCATCCGGAGACAAATCCATCTCCTGCATTTTGTTACGATAAAAAGGGACATTGTGATAAACCAGGTTCACCAGCTTGTTCAGGCGTTTCCCCTGCAGAGCGCTCATCTCGTCCCGACTCATGCACTCTTTATTTTTATTCCAAATCATAGCATTAATAATTAATGGTTAGTGATTAGGGTGATCTTCATGAAAAGCCCTCATTCGTTCCTCCATCACCGGATAAAGTTCATCGCGCATCCGTGATGTACAGGCCCGGACGCCTTCCTGCTCACTACCGGTGGTAGAGAGCGAGATGCTGCTCACCCCATAATACAATAATTCACGGAGCAATTCACCCCCTGTCATATTTCCGTAACCAATGGTAAAGAAGAAACCATCTCCCACCACCTGGGTCGCATCATAATCATATACGATATGGAAACCATGGTCGGTAAATATCTTCTTCATGCGTTCCGCACGACGGGCATACTCGCGGGTATCTTCTACAAAATTGATTTTACCTTCGGTGGACAGACGAAGCATTTCAGCGTATGCATACTGAGTAGAAGCCGTACATCCCGAAGTAATCATATAAAGAATGGAAGCAATCAATGTAGGGCCGAACACCCCTGCATCTTTATACCGTTCCGCCAATGCCGGAAACTGGCGGTCGAACAGTTTATCACTGATACACGTCAACGCCATGCGCTGTCCGGCATAGCTGAATATCTTGGAAGAAGAAAGCATCAGGATATAATTATCCGTATATCTTGCCACGGTGGGCGGATAGGGCGGTTCGAAAGGATGTCCCATATCCCGACGGAAATCCATGCAGAAATAAGCCAGATCTTCCATCACAATCACCTCATACCGGGTTGCCAGTTCACCGATTATCTGCAACTCCTCCTCTTCCAGGCAGATCCATGCCGGATTATTCGGATTAGAATAGATGATCGCTGCTATATCGCCTTTGCTCAGGAAACTTTCCAATTTCTCGCGCAAGGCCTGTCCCCGATAATGATAGATATCAAACTCTTCCCACTCCACGCCGATGATGCGAAGCTGGGATTTCTGAATAGGAAATCCGGGATCAATGAACAATACCTTGTCTTTCCCCGGAATACGCTGCGTACAGGCTATGAACGAACCGAATGAACCCGCCACCGATCCGGTGGTAGGCACACAGGCGCGCGGAGAGATATCCAGATCCAAGAAAGCCTTTACAAAACGGGAAGCCTCCTTTTTCAGCTCGGGCACTCCCGCGGCAGCCGGATATTGCGATCCTACGCCCCTGTCCAAAGCCGCTTTCTCCGCTTCAATCCCTCTCTGATTGGCGGCAAGACCGGGAGATCCCTGATCCATACGGATAAAAGGAATCCCCGTTTCCTTTTCCAGATACTGGGCTACCAGCAGCACATCACCGATAGTAGCCTGTGCAAGATTGGCGATGTGCAGTTCCTTCACCGCCTTCTCCACTAATTCTTCACTAAATATCTTCATGGCATTACCAGTTCTTTACCGCATTCAAGCCTATATCAAAAGCCTTCTGATTCATTTCAACAATCTTCTCACCTTTTGCGGCAAACACACGTCCTATGCTTTCACGCAACTGTTCCGGCGATACGATTTCAATATACTTCGCAGCCATGCCCAGCAAAATCACATTCGCGCATTTAGGCATACTGTTTTCTTTTGCCATATCCTCTATTTCCAGTTTCACCACATGCGGAAGGCTTTCCAAAGCTCTCATAAGATCCACGTCCTCAGGATAGTCGGGAATGTTCTTGAATGGATTAGCGGAAGTAATCACCCAACCTTCCTCCTGCAAGTAAGGCAGATAACGCAACGCCTCCATCGGTTCCATGGAAATAATCAGATCCGCCTCACCCTGAGCGATCAGATCCGAATAAATCGTTTCGTCGGACAAACGCAGATTGGACTGTACATCTCCTCCGCGCTGGCTCATGCCGTGTACCTCGGCCTGCTTCAAATTGATGCCTTCTGCCGTAGCAGCTTCTCCTATAATAGTAGCGATAGTCAGGATACCCTGTCCTCCTACGCCCGAAAGTATGATATCTTTTCTCATGCCTTATCTGCTTTTTTCTGTCTTAGTTTACGATTCAATGTCTGGATACATTCTCTGCGCGGAATAATGACAGACACCCCTTTATATTCTATTTCCTCACGAATGATACGGGTAATCTCTTCCATATTCTTCGGCAACGGGACCACCACACGCACATGTTCGGGTTCCACTCCTAATCCCAGGCAGATCGCCTCGAACTTGTTCGTACCGGCAGAATCCTGTCCGCCGGTCATGGCTGTAGTCAGGTTATCCGAAATCACCACCGTGATATTGGCATGGTCATTGACCGCATCCAGCAGACCAGTCATACCGGAATGAGTGAAGGTAGAGTCACCGATAACAGCAATGGCCGGAAAGACCCCTGCATCGGAAGCACCTTTGGCCATGGTTATGGAAGCACCCATATCCACACAACTGTCGATCGCGCGGAACGGGGGCAACGCACCTAATGTATAGCAACCGATATCACCGAAAATACGTGCATCCGGATATTCCGCAGCCACCTTGTTCAAGGCATCATACATATCCCGATGGCCACATCCCTGGCACAATGCAGGCGGACGTGGCATCACCACCTGAGGTTTGCCAAACGGACGTTTAACTCCCCATCCGATCGCCTCGCCCACATTGTCCGGAGTCAGTTCACCGGTGCGTGGCAAAGTTCCCGTCAGTCGTCCTTTTATCTCATAATCCGAGGAGAGGATCGCTTTTACCTGTTCTTCCACAAACGGCTGGCCATCTTCCACTACCAGGACATGTCCGCAACATTCCGCCATCGTCCTGATCTCTTCAGCCGGCAACGGATATTGCGAGATTTTCAAGACCGGAATATGACAACCGTCCGTATCCGCCTCTTTCACATAATTATAACCGATACCGCAGGCTATCACTCCGAATTCATAATCATATTCGGGATTCAACCCTTCCACATAGTTATAAGGAGACTTGGAGGAAGATTCTTCCAGTTCCTCCTGCTTTTCCACCAGATCCAGGTATTGTTTACGCGCATTCCCCGGCAGCAACACCCAGTGGGCACGTTCATGATCAGGCTTCAACTGATTTTCCTCACGGATATCGGCCACTTCCACACCGGCACGCGAATGTGCCAGACGGGTAACCACACGCATCAACACCGGCAACTTCATCTTTTCCGAGAGTGTATATGCGTACCCCATCATATCGTATGCTTCTTGTTGGGAAGACGGTTCCAGGATGGGAAGCATCGCAAATTTTCCATAGAAGCGTGAATCCTGCTCGTTCTGAGACGAGTGCATGGAAGGATCATCGGCTGCCAGCACCACCAAGCCGCCGTTCACACCGGTTATGGCAGAATTGACAAACGCATCAGCAGCCACGTTCATGCCTACATGTTTCATACATACCAAAGCACGTTTTCCTGCGTATGACATGCCCAGCGCAGCCTCCATGGCCGTTTTTTCATTCGTGCACCAAGTGCTGTGCAGTTTTCGTTCCTTTGCCAGAGGGTTCTTCTGGATAAACTCTGTGATTTCAGTGGACGGTGTGCCCGGATAGGCATATACACCCGATATGCCGGCATGTATCGCTCCGAGGGCAATCGCCTCATCGCCCAATAATAATTTTTTTTCAGCCATTATCTATTCTTTTATGATTGTTTTTATATAAATGTAAAAGGGTCGGCATCATCCAATACCGGGAATTTCTTCCTGAAAGCCTGCAATGCCTCCATATCTATCTCAGCCGACACCGCACTTTCCCTGCTCCACGGACATTCGGCTATCGTTTTTCCGTAGGGGTCGATGATGGCGCTGCCACCCGAGTACTCACAGGCAGGATCAGTTCCCATGCGGTTCACTCCGGCCACATAACACTGGTTCTCAATAGCCCGCGCACGAAGCAGCGCGCTCCAAGCATCCACACGGGGAGTGGGCCAGCTTGCCACATAAAGTATCATGTCGTAATCCCCCAGGTTGCGTGACCAAACAGGGAAACGGAGGTCATAGCATACCTCCAAAAGAATACGTACCCCACGGAAGTTCACCACCACACGCTCTGTGCCGGCGGTGAAACGCTTGTGTTCGCCCCCGAAGGTGAACAAATGTTTCTTGTCATAATGCTGCACGGCTCCATCCGGATGGACAAAGTAAAAACGATTATAATAGTTTCCATTCTCACATACCGCCACACTGCCTGCAACAGCACAATTCCGCTCAGCCGCCTTGCGCTTCATCCAGTGCAGGGTCTCACTGTCGGCACTCTCCGCAATTCCCTCGGGTTGCGTACAAAAACCGGTGGAAAACATTTCGGGCAAGACAAACAGATCAGCATCCGGCAGACAGCTGATCGCTTCGTCCGCCCTTGCCACATTGGCCTGTGGATTGGCCCATTCTATATTTCTCTGTAGAATTGTTATTTTCATTGTTTTTCATATTATAAGACCCACAAAGGTAACAAATATAATAAGATAGCAAGCATTTTATTACTAACTATTTCCTTTTACTCCCCTTTTTATTACATGTTTTTATAAATATCCCCTATTTATTCCTCATAAAAAAAGCAGCCCAGCAAGGACAAGCCTTGCTGAGCTGTAGTAAATGCCTTCTTTTTGTCTCAAACAATAACGGTTATTATAAGCCCCATCCATTGTATTCACAGTTTTATCGTTTTCACCTTACCCGGGATAACCGTCAGCCGTACCCTTCCATCCCCCTCTATCTCCACTTTCTGGTACCGGGCCTCCACCACCACCTTACCATCCAGTGCCATCAGCCCCCATTGACAGGCATTCTCCTCGAATACACAATAACCGCCGACGGGAGGACGGATGTTCCGATAACAGGGAGG
>BLLV01000199.1 GCA_011959205.1 Bacteroidaceae bacterium | reverse complement strand
ACTTCTTTGGTTTTGTAACCGATGTAAGAAATTTGCAGGGTACAGTTTAAAGGGAGGCTTAAAGTTTATGAACAATATTGTCCTTTCAGATATTGATTATCAAATGGGCGGGCATAACAAGAAAGAAATTGAATTTTCTGGAAATATATTCAAAGGATTCTTTAGTTTTTTTGATTGCCATTTCGAGGCCAAATTGATAATAAAGGACAATTTGTTTGTTAGTGGATCTGATCTTTTTACTAAAGAAAACAAAGGATTTGATAATACTTTCGAAAATGGCTTTTCGGTTGAAAATAATATTGGTAAATTAGATGTGTTCAATTAAGAAAAGAACCATACACTTATATACCGGTTGAGGGGAATTACAGCTGCTTTTTCACCGCAATCCATTGAAGGTAAATGGCTTGCGGTGAAAAAAACAAAAGAAGAACGGCGGTGTTTTAATACGCTATCTTATCCAATATACCGTTCAAATGGGCAATAGCCACTCCGTAATTGGTCATGGGAATATGCTGCTTACGGGCATTGTCGATCCGGCTTAATACATATTTACGATTGAACATGCAGGCTCCGCAATGAATAATTAAATTATATGCTGTCAAATCCTCCGGAAAGTCTGTGCCTGCAACGATATCTATCTGCAACGCTTCGCCTATCTTTTTACGCAACATGCGTGGAAGTTTAACTCTTCCTATATCCTCGGAAAGAGGAGCATGGCTACAGGCTTCCGCTATCAGTACCCGTGATTGTGGGGTGAGGCGGTCTATGGCTGAGGCTCCTTCTATATAATGGCGTATATCTCCCTTGTATCCTGCCATCAGAACGGAAAAAGAGGTGAGGAGGCTTTCTGCCGGTTTTTGCTCATAAACGGCATGAAAAACTTGGGAGTCGGTTATGATTAGTTTCGGAGGATAGGACAGTGCCTGCAAAGTGGCGGCTATTTTGTCGGTTGTACAGCTCATCACCAGGCATTTCTTGTCCAATAATTCGCGCATCGTCTGTACTTGTGGAAGAATAAGGCGGCCTTTGGGAGCCTGCATATCTTGCGGCATGACTAAAAGCACTAAATCTCCTTCTGTAACCAGGTTTCCGGTAAGGGTCTGTTGTCCGAAATCTGCCGGTAACTTTTCCAGAATAGCTTGAAGTATTTTCTCTGTGCCCGTCTGTTCTTTTGCGCTGATAACGAGAGGATCTTGACCGCATTCCTTTTCTATACGCTCCCTGGTGGATGCTATGTCTTTTCGGATATCAGCTTTGTTCAGTATCAGGATAACCGGAATATTTCTTCTGTTTAATTGTTCCATCCATTGTCTTTCATCCTCGCAATTGCCATCTTCACAAAGAAGTAAAGCAATATCTGTCCGTTCGATGGCTTTCAACGTACGGGTAATGCGCATTTCTCCCAATTCCCCTTCGTCATCAAATCCGGGAGTATCGATAAAGAGGCAAGGGCCGATGTGTGGAATTTCCATCGCTTTGCTGACAACATCTGTTGTGGTACCGGGAATGTCCGATACAAGGGCGGTGTCTTGTCCGGTCAAGGCATTGATTAAAGAGGACTTGCCGCTGTTGCGCCGCCCGAAGAGGGCGACGTGCAGGCGGTTGGCGGATGGGGTGTTGTTTAAACTCATATTTGCTTACTTTATCAGTTTGGAAACATCGCCCGGCGCGTGGGCCGGATTAGAATCTGAAATCTCGTTTCCCTTCTTCTATCTCTTTCAGATTACGAATCGCTATTTCTTTTATTTTCGGATTGGGAATATGTTCCAACTCTTTTTTTATCAGTCGGATTCCTTTGGCCCGTGTATCCGGTGCCGCATAATCTTCCAGGTACTCTTTTAGTGTCATCAATGCATTGGGGGCGCAGCAGTTGGCGATTTGTCCCGATTTGACTAATGACATAAAACGGTCGCCTGTACGCCCTGCCCGATAACATGCCGTACAGAAACTGGGGATATGCCCCAAGTCGAGCAGCCAGTTCACTACCTCGTCCAAGGTACGGGTGTCACTGATATCGAATTGTGCCGAGTTTTCTTCCGGTGCTTCCGGAATGGCATAGCCGCCTACGCTGGTCCGGGAGCCTCCGCTGATTTGTGAGATTCCCAGATTTAAGACTTTGCGTCGGGTTGCAGCCGATTCTCTTGTAGAGATAATCATGCCTGTATAGGGAACAGCGATACGGATTACCGCCACAATTTTACAAAAGATATCATCAGAAATGGCATCCGGAAAATCTTGCGTGGCGATATCGGCTGCCGGACAGATACGCGGAACACTGATGGTATGTGGCCCCACTCCGAAGGCAGCTTCCAGATGTTCGGCATGCATCAATAATCCTGTAAAGTCATAGCGGTAGGTATTCAGCCCGAATAAAACCCCCAGTCCCACATCGTCAATTCCCGCTTCCATGGCACGGTCCATGGCTTCGGTATGATAAGCATATTTGCTTTTCGGACCGGTGGGATGCAGGGATTCGTAATTTTCTTTATGATAAGTTTCCTGAAACAGGATATACGTGCCGATACCTGCGTCTTTCAGCTTGCGGTAGTTTTCCACGGTAGTGGCGGCAATGTTGACATTGACCCGGCGGATAGCCCCGTTTTTATGTTTGATGCTATAAATGGTTTGGATAGATTCCAGTATGTACTCCATAGGATTCCGCAACGGGTCTTCTCCTGCTTCCAGTGCCAGGCGTTTGTGTCCCATGTCCTGCAAGGCAATTACTTCCTTACGGATCTCTTCTTGCGTCAGCTTCTTACGCGCTATGGTTTTGTTTTTCAGGTGATAAGGACAGTAAACGCATCCGTTCACACAATAATTGGAAAGATACAGGGGGGCGAACATTACAATCCGGTTGCCATAAAACTTATGTTTGATTTCTTGTGCCAGCCGGAATATGCGTTCTGTCAAATCCGGTTGGTCGCATTCCAGCAGTAATGCTGCCTCACGATGGGACAGTCCTTTGAATTGGGCAGCTTTGTCAATCAGTTGCTCTATCAGGTCACGATTGCTTTTGTTGTTGCGGGCATACTCCAAGGTATCCAGTATCTCTTGATGGTCTATGAATTCTTCCGCTATTTTAGAATCTGCTTTATACATATTTTTTCATTTATAGTCGCCTCTGTCTGTCGATATCCGGTAACCGATTGTTTCCAGTTGTTGGGACAAGGCTTGTAAGCCTTCGGCTGCTTCGGCACCAAAGGCTGCTTTGTTATCATACAAGGTGTATTTTTCTCTTTGCTCCCGAGGGGAGAGATTGGGCATCACCACATTAGCTCCTGCCAATATCCCTTTTTCCCGTCCGTCCGGCGACAAGGTGGCAAGGGCGGTGGTCGAAGGAATCAGGGCTGACGGGTGCATTAGCCGGAAAAGGGATAATAGCCTGAGAGTCATTCCTATGCTTCCGGCCGGTTCTGTTCCGAATGGTGTGTCATGGTGGGGGATAAAGGGGCCGATACCGATCATTTGGGGTCGGAACTGCTCTATGAATAACAGATCTTCCACCAGATGTGCCGGGGTTTGTCCCGGAGTGCCTACCATGATTCCTGTTCCGGTCTGATATCCGATTTCTTTCAGCCATTGCAGGCATTGGAGCCGATGCTTTAGTGACATCTCCTCAGGATGTAGTTTCCTATAGTGTTGTTCGTTGTGTGTTTCGTGCCGGAGCAGATAACGGTTGGCTCCGGCACGGAAGAAACATTCGTATGCTTCCCGTGATTTCTCTCCTAATGAAAGGGTGATGGCACAATCGGGGAATTCGTGGTGGATGGCGGCCACGGTTTTTTCTATCCATTCATCTGTTAAGGCAGGGTCTTCACCACCTTGCATCACGAAGGTGCGGAATCCGAGTGCATATCCTTCCCGGCAACATTCCAAAATGGTTTCACGCTTTAATGCGTAACGGGCAACGGCAGTATTTCCTTTTCTTATTCCGCAATAATAACAATTGTTACGGCATCGGTTGCCCACCTCGATAAGCCCGCGGATAAATATGCCGTTTCCGAAATGTGCCCGGGCAACTTCTCTGGCCTGTTGCTGTAAATATAGTAAAGTGCCGGCATCCTGGCAGGAGAGGAGGTTGGCATATTCCTCACCTGCCAGGCTATGATTGTGACGTAATTTGTCAATCAGTCGCTTCATGCATACCTTTAATATGTTTTTTTCTGTTTGGCCAGCTCCTGTACCAATTGGCGTTTTCCATTGTTGCTGCCGCTGTGCGTGCTGGGACCTGTGATGCAGCCACCTTCGCAGGCCATCACTTCAATAAATTGTCCGGGAGCTTTGCCTGTTTTTGCGTAGGCACGCAGTGTTCCTATATTCTTCTTGTTTAAATCGGATACTTGTATGGCGTTGATTTTATCAGCTTCCATTTTCAGGAATGCTTTTACCGCTCCCATCACTCCGCCGGCTTGTGCGAATCCATGTGCTTCGCGAACGGACGAGAATTCCATAGCGTATGGCTGTACTATTTCCAAGTTGATTTCGAAAGCATCGAAAATAGAAGAAATCTCTTCGAATGTCATCACAAAATCCACTGCCTCGTCGCGTTGTGCCTCTTTGCGTTTGGCTACACATGGCCCTACAAATACGATTTTTGCATCAGGATATTTTTCTTTGGCGATGCGTGCGGTATAATACATAGGCGAACCTGTGCCGGAAACGTATTTTTTCATATCGGGAAGGTATTTGTTCACCAGCTCGATATAGGACGGGCAGCATGAGGTAGTCATGAATTTCTGTCCTTCTTCCAGCTTTTCTATCAGTTCGTGCGCTTCGTGTTCTACGGTAGACATGGCTCCTTGTGCCACTTCAATCACATCAGTGAAGCCTATTTGCCTGAAGGCGCCGTATACCTGTTCGATGGTGGTGCTGAATTGTCCCAGAATAGAAGGTGCGACAATGGCTACCACTTGATCTCCCTTGCGGATGTGTTGCAACACATCGAATGTCTGTGATAGTTCAAAAATGGCTCCGAAAGGACAGGCATTCATACATTTACCGCAATAAATACATTTATTTTCGTCAATGTGTTCTATACCGTGTTCATCTTTGCTGATTGCCTTGACAGGGCAAGATTCCTCGCACGGAACAGGAATATAAACGATGGCGTGGTACGGACAGCTTTTGTGGCAGATGCCGCAACTGATGCAGGTATCATGGTCGATCCATGCCTTGCCGGTGTCGGCATGTACATGTACGGCTCCTTTGGGGCAATTGTACTGGCAACTGCGGGCGGTACATCCCCGGCACAAGTCGGTGATTTCATAATTGATCTGTACGCAGGCCGAGCACGCTTCGTCTATAACACACATAATGTTATCTTTGGGCTTCCCGTTATTGGCACGGTCCATGGCGCGTGCGGCGTATTCGGATAGTGGGGTAAGCTCGTCAGTCTCATCGTCCATATCCAATCCCAGCAGAGGTAGGGATTTATATTTCCACACGGCGCGTTCCTTGTGTACGCAGCAACGCCCTGCATGTTTTGAACGTCGGGGGCTGAGTTCCAGGGGCAGACGGTCGGTCTTGCTTGTTGTCAGTTCTCCGTTTTTCCACAGTTTCACAAGCTCTGTCAGCAATCTGTGGCGTACAATCATAATGTTGTTCGTAAATGCCATATAGTTGTAAGGAGTTAGTTATTTAGGTATTGCAAAGATAGTGATAGTTTGCATTTTGTGAAAATATATAAAAAGTTTTTTTGTGCCATTATGTCAGAATAGGCTGTCAGATTTTGTTTTGGCACGCTTTTCGTAAACCATGTTATGTTCCGCTCCTGAAGGAATGGACGGATAACGTAAAAAATTTCAAAGTATAACATATAAAAATTAAGAACTATGAACATTAAACCATTAGCAGACAGGGTACTGATTCTTCCCGCTCCTGCAGAAGAAAAAACAATCGGTGGTATCATCATTCCTGATACAGCAAAGGAAAAACCATTGCAAGGTGAAGTAGTTGCAGTAGGTAACGGAACAAAAGACGAGGAGATGGTGTTGCATGTAGGTGATCAGGTATTGTATGGTAAATACTCGGGCACAGAATTGGAACATGACGGTAAGAAATACCTCATCATGCGCCAGAGCGATGTTCTCGCAGTTTTGGGATAATTTGAATAGTACATTATTGTAAATCATTAAATTGTAAATAGAATTATGGCTAAAGATATTAAATTCAACATTGACGCCCGCGACGAATTGAAGAAGGGTGTAGACGAATTGGCAAACGCAGTGAAAGTAACCCTTGGCCCGAAAGGCCGTAATGTGATTATCGAAAAGAAATTCGGTGCTCCTCACATTACTAAGGATGGTGTGACTGTGGCAAAAGAAGTGGAATTGGCTGATCCGTTCCAGAACACCGGTGCACAGTTGGTGAAATCTGTTGCTTCAAAGACCGGTGACGATGCAGGCGACGGTACTACAACGGCTACTGTATTGGCTCAATCCATCGTAGGCGTTGGTTTGAAGAATGTTACTGCCGGAGCAAATCCGATGGATTTGAAACGCGGTATCGATAAAGCTGTTGCCAAAGTGGTTGAATCTATCAAGTCTCAGGCTGAAACGGTAGGTGACAACTATGACAAGATTGAACAAGTAGCTGCCGTATCTGCCAATAACGATCCTACTATCGGTAAGTTGATTGCAGACGCTATGCGTAAAGTTTCTAAAGATGGTGTGATTACTATCGAAGAGGCTAAAGGAACGGATACTACTATCGGTGTGGTAGAAGGTATGCAGTTCGACCGTGGTTACCTGTCGGCTTACTTCGTGACCGATACGGAAAAGATGGAGTGTGTGATGGAACATCCGTACATCCTGATTTATGATAAGAAGATCTCTAACTTGAAAGATTTCTTGCCTATTCTGGAACCTGCTGTACAGAGCGGACGTCCTTTGCTGGTGATTGCAGAAGATGTAGACAGCGAAGCGTTGACTACATTGGTTGTGAACCGCCTGCGTTCTCAGTTGAAGATCTGTGCTGTGAAGGCTCCGGGCTTCGGCGACCGTCGTAAGGCTATGTTGGAAGATATTGCCGTATTGACCGGTGGTATCGTTATCAGCGAAGAAAAAGGTTTGAAGTTGGAACAGGCTACTCTCGAAATGTTGGGTACTTGCGATAAGGTAACTGTTTCTAAAGATAACACTACGATCGTAAACGGTGCCGGTGCAAAAGAAAACATTCAGGAACGTATCAATCAGATTAAGGCTGAAATCAAGAATACCACTTCAGACTATGATAAGGAAAAATTGCAGGAACGTCTGGCTAAGTTGTCAGGTGGTGTAGCTGTTCTTTATGTAGGTGCTGCCAGTGAAGTGGAAATGAAAGAAAAGAAAGACCGTGTGGATGATGCATTGTGCGCCACTCGTGCAGCTATCGAAGAAGGTATCGTTCCGGGCGGCGGCGTGGCTTACATCCGTGCTTCCGAAGCATTGGAAGGCCTGAAGGGCGATAATGAAGATGAAACAACCGGTATTGAAATCATTAAGCGTGCCATCGAGGAACCGCTTCGTCAGATTGTGGCTAATGCAGGTAAGGAAGGTGCTGTTGTGGTTCAGAAAGTACGCGAAGGCAAAGGTGACTTCGGTTACAACGCTCGTACTGACGTTTACGAAAACCTGCACGCTGCCGGTGTGGTAGATCCTGCTAAGGTAACTCGTGTAGCTTTGGAAAATGCCGCTTCTATTGCAGGTATGTTCCTGACTACGGAATGTGTGATTGTGGAAAAGAAAGAAGATAAACCTGAGATGCCGATGGGTGCTCCCGGAATGGGTGGCATGGGCGGCATGATGTAATCTTCATCCCTCTTGATAAATAAGGAACTCCCTGTCGGCGTTGGATGCTGGCAGGGAGTTTTTGTATGCTTGGCTATAAAGTGTAGGTGCGGGTGGCGCCTGCATAGATTCCACTCTCTTTGAAATCGCAATCGATGGTTTTGGGAGCTTTTCGGGCAGGGCACGAAAGGGTGACCTGTATGTTGGTTTCGCTCTGGGTGGGATCGGCTATGTGGAGCGTAGTGTGCTTTCCTTGTTGTTTTACCATCAGGATGCAGGGTTTGTCCACAGCGATCCGGAGGCCTTTATGGTTGAATTCTCCGGCATGGTGGAAGACAATTCCCCAAAGTCCGAGCTGCTTGTGGTTTACTGCCTGTATGTCGGAGGTATTTTCCAGAATGGCCACTTGCTTTTTCTTGTTATATTCTTTGATGCTTTTTGCGTCCTTTCCCGGAACTACGATATAGGCGTATGTGGCCTCCGTGGGACGTTTTCCATGGTCAAAGCCCAAGGTGAAGACCTGTTTCCGCACGTTCCCTTCTATGGCCGACCGGTTGATGTCATGCCAACTCCCTTCTTGCCATTGTTTGTGGATAAATAACTCTCCTCCTTCGGGAAACAGGTAAGCGATGCTGTCGTGAAGAATCCATTCGGGCGAGTGGCAGCTGGATGATTCATGGGTAAGAAGGCTTGTTTTCCGGTGCTCGGATATCAGTACCTGTTTCTCGTCCGAGGACAGGCATTGGTTGATGGTGGTATTTATTGCTTGGTCGGCGGTAGAATGAATGCCGGCACCCAGGCACACCACTTCGTCGTCAAAGAAGAACCAGGCTTTATGCGCACCGGTATTGACATGGGCATAGTTGTCCATGTATGTATAGGCAGACACTCCATAACGCCCGTCGGACACTCCTCCGGCAAAGGTCGATGTGCCGGGAGTCTGCCAGTCGCTGGCGGCCATTGGGATTTCCTGCATTTGCGGAGCAGTGGTACCTGGGATCCGGGCCCAGTTCCATACCGGGAAGATATCGGCATATTCGTTACCGGCAGTTACAATGTTGGTACATCCGTCGGACATGAAATAGGTTTTCAGATTTTCTCCGTTTCCGTATTCGCACCTCATGGTACGTGTGGAAACCATCCGTACATCAAATGTATAGTGTGGCCGTACGTGCAGCGTGTAGTCTCCCCGGAAGTAGTGCGTGTGAGTGGGGGTGAGGGAGTATCCGGCAGGTTGCTTGCCTTCCATACGGGCAATGATGGCCCGGTATTCGTCGGCATACTCTTTGTCCAGTTCCATCATACGGGCAGCGAACAAGGCGGTGTAGGATTTATCGGTCACTTGCGGACGGCTTACTCCCCGGCCCAGTACGTCGAACAACATGTATTTTCCGCGGATGGTTTGATAATAGGTTTCGCGCATAAATTTGCTTAGCAATGCCAGTTTGTCATGTGGTATGGCATAACGGGTGTTTTGGGTATACATGGCTACTTGGGTAATTCCTTTCAATATTTCATCTCCATATCCGCCAATGTATAATTGTTGTCCATGCTGAAAGTAACTGTTGTCGTGCTGGAATCCTTCCCGGGTAGTATAGGTTATGGGATTGTATACATTGTCCACTGCCAGTGCCAGATCTTCTTGGTTTTCGGTCAGGCAGGCGCGGTATATCCAGTGCAGGGCTATGTCGGTACGGTTTGCTCCTGTCCATTTGGCCGGGTGTCCCCCGTCTTTTTTGATACGTTCCAATATTTTTTGTTCCAGTTCTGCGGGAAGTTGTTTTTTCCCGGTGCGCATCTGTATGAGCAGGATACCCAGTTTTTGCGGTTCGGCTATTTGGTTGTACCACCAGTTATGGCACCACGGATTCCGTTCGTGCCAGTATTCCAGTCCTTTTTCTATCTTTTCGAACAATTCCTCTTTGCCGAAAAAACGGTTTTGCGGGTGTGTGTAGGCAAAAGCGAAATCATAAAGGCGGTTTATGTGTTCCAGCGGGGGCCAGTTGGTGCGTTGTATACTAGCATAATCGATGTCGGTAAACGAGCCGTCGGTTTCGTGGTAGGTTTGCAAATCCTTTTCTATTTTTCCCTCGTCAGGATTCAAGGTGAAGTCTTGTCTGATTTTCTTCATCAGCTGTCCGAACTCGTTTGGGCCGGTGACGGAAAGCGGTGTCTCGGGAGTAGCCGCCCACAGCATAGCGGGCAATGCGAGCAGCAGCAAAGTGATTGTTAGAATACTGTTTTTCATTTGTTCGTTCTTTAATAATTTTAGGATTTAGCAGGTGACGAAAAAAGGCTGTTTTCGAATATTTCGAAAACAGCCTTTTTAGGATGAGCCTCTTGTCGGATTCGAACCAACGACCCCGAGATTACAAATCACGTGCTCT
>BLLV01000198.1 GCA_011959205.1 Bacteroidaceae bacterium | reverse complement strand
GCAAACATAGATAAAAATCTTCGATTTTTACGCCAGTTGTGATAAAAAGTCAAGCCCTTGGGCACAATTCCTTGTCTAATTTCCGTGCTCGAAGCAGATAACTTTGTATATTGAGGTTCTAACTTAAATTCCTCATTATGAATAGACCAAACAGAACTGTAGCAGGGCTTGACGTTCACAAAGATAGCGTATTTCTTTGTGTGATAAACGATTCAGGCAAGATTTTTGAGTCCAAGTATGGTGTTTTAACTCCTGATTTGGATCGAATGGCCTCTGATATGCAACATTATGGTGTATCGGAGTTGGCTTTGGAAAGTACAAGTATTTACTGGATTCCCATTTGGCGTGTTTTGGAAGAAATGTTTGACCAAAAGTTGGTCAATCCTTATTTCATAAAGCAACTTCCGGGCCGCAAAACAGATGTCAAGGATGCTGAATGGATAGCTACCTGCGTGTATAAAGAACTCATTAGAGGTAGTTATGTTCCCGAACTTATCATTCAGGAACTTCGGCAATATGACAGACGTATTTTTGATTTAAACAAAGAAATCGCCCATAAATTAGTAAAGCAGGACGCTTGCTTGCAACGTTGCAATATACGCATCAGTAATTATGTTTCCACCATTGATAGTAAAAGTTACAAGGGTGTGGTTCAGCTCTTATCTGAAGGTATCATCGATCCGGAAGAATTGATAAAATGTATTCATGGGCGAACTATAAACAAACATGGACGTGCTACCTTACTTTCTGCATTGACCGGAGTTGTAACAGCAGTCGATTCAGATATAATCAGAATGCTGATGATTGAAATCAACATGCTTCAAACCCATAAAGCCGAATGCCAAGAAAAAATGACTGCCCTTTGCAACCTGCACTATCCCAAACAACTGTCTCAGCTTCAGACCATCCCCGGCGTAAAAGAAAGAACTGCTACCTCCATCATTGCAGAAGTCGGAGTTGACCTGAAAATGTTCGCGACAGCTGCGGCATTGGTCTCATGGTGCGGATTGC
>BLLV01000197.1 GCA_011959205.1 Bacteroidaceae bacterium | reverse complement strand
CTATGTTCCTAATATTCAAATGAATAATTGTAATACTTATATCGAACTGACGTTACTATATATGCCGATATTTCATACTTTCACAAGTGGCGTGTGGATGTAATTTTCATCATTCAACCCATAACATAACGTTCGTTCTTATAAAGCAGCTGCATGGCTTGTGCATAGAGTTGGTGGGAAATGTATGTTCATTATTGCTTATTCACCTTGGTGGCTAATGGATATTGAACTTTCAATCATCAAAGAAGAACAGTATGACACAAACTATGGTGGCCGCTATTTATGCGCTTGTGTGGGGAAGGAAACCTGAAAAACAAGGGATTTCACAAAAAAACGGTTTATAAGCCTATGAACGCACATTACATTGAATATGAACAACTTAAGCAAGAATATAGGAAATAAGGAGTGAGGGCATAAGTGGTTGCAACTTATTATTGTATTTAAGAATAAACCGAATAACCTTGTGAACTATAAGTTTTCTATTTCATTTTTTGTAAGACCGGTCATATCTTCAATCATTTCAATCGAAAGACCGGTCTGCTTCATTTTACGGGCTATCTCCTTTGCCTTTTTCATTTCACCTTCCTCACAGCCTTCCAAATGTGCGGTGCTGATCACATCGTTCTGTATCATGATGGCATTTATATGTTCATCATAAGCATGCCGTTCTTCCTCGCTCATACTGTAATATTGCAGTTTTTGGCGTGCTTCTTCCAGTCCGGGAGCGGAAGTTCCAGGCGTGATTACACCATCCTTCAAATAGGCAACCCATTCTTCCAATGGGGTTACGGCAACTTTATTGAACTCATTGACACGAATAAGAAAATATTCGGGAAAGATTTCTTCAGGTTTCTTTTGTACAAGAACATCCTTGTCGCGGGTGTTTATAACCAATTTGTCACCCGTATGCACCCCGACAAAGGAATTTTGACCATGGTAGAGGTAATCAAGACCGATACCTAAATCAAAATATAAAATATTGATGCTGTACACCTTCTTTACGGTGTTGTATTTATCTCCCAAACTGATATGCTCGGTGATGGTTTTGGCCACGCCGTAAAGTATACGTTCCAGATACCAGGCCTCACGGGTGTTCTGAATCTCAATGATCACGATTTCATCCTTGCTGTTGCGCGCCTTGATATCCACACGGTTAAACTTGTCGTCAGCATGGATCTGGTTGCCTTCACTCTCCAGTATTTCAACGATGGTGATTTTCTCATCCAGAAGTACTGTCAGAAAACCTTCCAACACACCAAAGTTTGCCTTGTTACGCAAAAGCCGTTTGGCAGCCCAGTCAAAACGGATTATCTTATTATCCTCACCCATATAGCTCCTTTTTTCTACAAATGTAAGCAAAATATCTGTAATAACAATAATTGAAAATGAGTTTGTTAACAAAACAAATTTCCGTATAGGAAATACAGAATCCGCACCATCGCGTGATAAAGCATATCGGGCACAGAGAGCAGATAAGCTATTTTATAAAACGTGAAAGGATACATTCCTTAGCAACAGAAATATATCCTTCTACGTTTTATTTCTACTTTCGGAAACCTATTTTCCCATCAGATAAGCCTTGAAACCCTCAAAGTCTTTACCCATCGGAATACTCTGCTTGGTTCCTTTCATAAACTCCTGCAATTTGGCAGGAATCTCCACCTTATCGCCAATGATGCCTTCCACCGTATCAAGGAACTTGGCCGGATGAGCCGTTTCCAGGAAAATACCCGTCTCGCAGGGGAACAACCCTTCGGACAAAGCACGATAACCGCAAGCTCCGTGCGGATCGAGCAAGTATCCGGTTTCCCGATACACCTCGCCCACCGTTTCACGGATCTGTTCATCCGTATAGGTGGTACCGGAGATTTCTGCTGCAATGGCAGCATGGTTGTTATCATACAATGCCAGTACACGGGCGAAGTTACTGGGATCTCCCACATCCATCGCATTGGCAATAGTGGCGATGGAAGGACGAGGATTGTATTTTCCGGTCTGCAAATATTGATAGAAAATATCATTCCGGTTATTGGCTGCAATAAAACGCTTGACCGGCAGCCCCATACGCTTGCCAAACAGTCCGGCAGTGATGTTGCCAAAGTTACCACTAGGAACGCATACGACCAAGCTGTCCGCTTTTCCCGCCTTTTTCAACTGTGCGTAGGCATAGAAGTAATAAAACGCCTGCGGAAGGAAACGGGCTACATTAATGGAATTGGCCGAAGTAAGTTTCATGTGCGCATTCAAATCAGCGTCCATAAACGCATTCTTAACCAATGCCTGGCAGTCATCAAAAGTGCCGTCCACCTCCAAGGCCGTGATATTCTGCCCCAGAGTAGTAAACTGCTTTTCCTGAATTTCACTGACTTTTCCTTTGGGATAAAGCACATACACATGGATACCTTCCACGCCCAGGAAACCATTGGCCACAGCGCTGCCCGTATCTCCCGAAGTCGCCACCAGTACATTCACTTGCTTCTGGCCTTCTTTTTTAATAAAGTAACCCAGTAAACGGGCCATGAAGCGTCCGCCCACATCCTTAAAAGCCAATGTGGGACCGTGAAACAATTCCAAAGCGTAAATGTTATCTTTCACCTTTACGACAGGAACATCAAAACTCAGCGTATCATAAACAATCTGTCTCAATGTTTCGGCAGGAACATCTTCGCCGAAGAAAGCATCGGCTACACGATAAGCGATTTCCTGAAACAACAGTTCTTCGATATGATCATAAAACTCTTGTGGCAACGGTTTGATGGCTTCGGGCATGTATAGCCCTTTGTCGGATGCCAGCCCCTTCACTACCGCTTCTTCCAGAGAAGCATCGGGAGCCTGATGATTGGTACTGTAATATTTCATAATTTTTAAATTTGCCAATTTGTTAATGTGCCAATATGACTGCACATTATTCTTTCATAAATTCATTCATAAACTCATCCTCTTTCAGCACTCCATAACAGCCTTCCACACAGGCCACTTCATCAAAAGTCCGCACACTGTCCGGCTCTATTCCAGGATAATAAATGAGGAAAGGCACCGGCTCGGCCGTATGGGTACGGAGCTCGCAAGGCGTAGGATGATCCGGAAGCACGGCAATGGCCACAGGCTCGTCCCAATCTTTCACAGCCTCATAAACAGGCCCCACAATACGCTTGTCCAGATTTTCAATCGTAAATTGCTTTAATTTGAAATCTCCCTCATGGCCCGCCTCATCACTGGCCTCGATGTGCAGATATACAAAGTCGTCCGCCTTCAACGCTTCCAAGGCAGCGGCAACCTTATTTTCATAATTCGTATTATATAAACCGGTCGCCCCCTCTACGGCTATACGGCGTAATCCCGCATAATGACCTATTCCATTAATCAAATCAACAGCCGAGATAACAGCTCCTTTCCTTATTGCCGGATATTTTGCAGAAAGAGTTTCCATCTGCGGACGATACCCCGGACTCCAAGGCCAGATACTATTAGCGGGATCTTTCCCCTCAGCCATGCGCTTTTTATTAATAGGGTGCTCTGCCAACAACTCCTGAGAAGCCAGGATCAGATTATTGATCAAATCAGCCGTCGCCTGTGCTTCCGGCACAGACGCTTTCACCATCAGCGGGCGAAAAGGCTGTAAAGGCACATCATGGGGAGGAGTACAGTCCAAATGCTTGTCGCCTCCCTTTATCACCAGCAGATGGCGGTATTGCACACCGGTATAGAAACGTACCCGTTCAGAACCCAGTTTTTCGTCCAAGTATTTAATCAGCACGTCAGCCTCCTCGGTAGTGATATGGCCAGCTGAGTGATTTTTTATCCTGTCATTCTCCATACAGATTATATTGCAGCGCATAGCCATGTCACCCGGTTGCAACTCCACTCCGATGCTTGCCGCTTCCAACGGTCCGCGCCCTTCATATACTTTCGGCAGATTATAGCCCATCACAGACATGTTCGCCACTTCACTGCCCGGATGAAATCCGGGAGCGACTGTAATCAACCTTCCGGTACGTCCCATAGCAGCCAGTTTGTCCATATAGGGAGTACTAGAGTATTGTAGCAATGTTTGGTTTCCCAGTGATTCAGCAGGCCAGTCGGCCATACCATCACCTAAAATAATAATATGCTTCATAAATCAAGGTTCAAAAATGCCCAACTGTCAAATTCCAAGTCATCAAATATTAGCGATGCTCATGATATCGGCAAACACTCCGGCGGCAGTCACACTGGCACCGGCGCCATATCCTTGTATCATCATCGGATATTCTTTATACCGTTCAGTTGTAAGCAAAATAATGTTGTTGCTTCCTTCCAGCCCATAGAACGGATGTTTGCTGTCCACTTCCTGTAAAGCCACACTGCCCTTGCCGTTCTCCAATTTGGCAACAAAACGCCAACGTTTGTTCTCCTCTTCCAGTTTTTGACGACGGGAATCAAAATCCGCATCCAGGGAAGGTACTTTCTTCCAGAATTCGTCCAATGAACCTTCAAAGAAGTCATTCGGTACGAAAAGATGTTTTTCCACGTCTTCCTGTTCCAGCTTATATCCGGCTTCACGGGCTAGGATAACCAACTTACGAATCACATCCTTGCCACTCAAGTCAATACGCGGATCGGGTTCCGAGTAGCGTTCTTCCTGTGCCATTTTGATAGTCTTGCTAAAAGGAACATCCGCACTGATTTTATTAAAGATATAATTCAGCGTGCCACTCAATACCGCCTCTATTTTCAGGATCTTGTCTCCACTATTTATCAAGTCATTGATGGTATTGATGATAGGAAGTCCCGCACCCACATTGGTTTCAAACAGGAACTTCACACCGCGGCAGCGGGCTATCTGCTTCAGCTCACTGTAAACAGCGTATTCAGAAGAAGCGGCAATCTTATTGGCTGCTACCACTGAGATATTATTCTTCAGGAAATCTTTATACAGAGACGCAACCTCCGCACTGGCAGTACAATCCACAAATACAGAGTTGAATATATTCATTCCTATAATCTCGTCGTGCAACACCCGGGCAGACGAAGGCATTCCTTTCTCCACCAGTTCTTCCTTATAACGGGACAAATCCACGCCCGCACGGGTAAACAACGCATGATGTCCATCGGCTATGCCCACCACTTTCAACTTCAAGCCGCGCTCCTGCATCAGCCTCTGTTGCTGGCAACGGATCTGTTCTATCAAACTGCCCCCCACTGTACCTGTGCCACAGATAAAGAGATTCAGCACCTGATATTCGGACAGGAAGAACGAATCGTGAATCACATTCAATGATTTACGCAGTGACTTGGATTCTACCACGAAAGAGATATTGGTTTCCGAAGCCCCTTGCGCACAGGCTATGACACTGATGCCGTTACGCCCCAATGTACCGAACAGTTTACCGGCAATGCCCGGCGTGTGTTTCATGTTCTCACCGACAATAGCAATGGTGGCCAGATTCATTTCGGCCACTACCGGACTGATTTCCCCCATTTCTATCTCTTTGGAAAACTCTTCATTCAGCACTTCACAAGCCAATGCCGCATCCTGATTACGCACACCGATAGAAGTACTGTTCTCGGAAGACGCCTGCGATACCATAAACACGCTGATGCCATTTTGCGCCAATGCCTTGAAAATACGGAAGTTCACACCGATCACGCCTACCATACCCAAACCGGTAACTGTAATCAGGCTGGTATCATTAATGGATGAAATACCTTTGATAGCCTTAGAACCCGAATTGACTTCTTGCTTTATGATGGTTCCTTCACCTTGAGGATTGAACGTGTTCTTAATCAGAATAGGGATATTTTTATGACAAACCGGATAAATGGTAGGCGGATAAACCACTTTTGCCCCAAAGTTACAAAGTTCCATCGCCTCTACATAACTCAGCTCATTAATGGTGTAAGCCGTACTGATCACCCGCGGATCCGCTGTCATGAAACCATCTACATCCGTCCATATTTCCAGACAGTCCGCATTCAGTGCCGCAGCTATGACAGAAGCGGTGTAATCGGAACCGCCACGTCCCAAATTTGTCACTTCACCACTGTTCTTGTCAGTAGAAATAAATCCGGGGACCAATGCCACTTCCGGTAATTCCCGGAACGTTTCTTTAACCAAGCGGGTAGTCAGCTCGGAATCCAGAATATGTTTGGCATGTTTTTTTTCAGTCTTTATAAAGTTACGGGAATCATACCATACCGCACCCTTTATCAATGAAGCCACAATAATAGACGACAAGCGTTCACCATAGCTCACAATAGTTGCCGACGTTTTGGATGACAAATCCTTGATCAAATAAATACCTTGGAAAATGTCCTTCAGCTCGCTCAACAGTTCATTGACTTTATCCAATAAAACGGTGCGCGCATCCCCCGCCGGAATGACGGTATATACCATTTCAATATGCCGGTTCACAATTTCACGGTATTCTTTCTCGTATGCGGCATCCCCCTTGGCGGCCATCTGCGAAGTATTGATCAACTTGTCGGTGATACCGCCCAATGCCGACACTACCACAATTACAGGCTCTCCAACTGCCTCTACTATCTGTTTGACGCTTAAAATGCTGTTCACGGAACCTACGGATGTTCCGCCGAATTTCATAACTTTCATGCAATTATCTATTTTTATTCCAGCTTCTTTTGCTATTCTGTCTTTCTTACTCATGCCGAGTCCGGTGAAGACTTCGTTTTCACTCCACTCTTTACCAAGCAGACGCCTTGTCTCAACCGGTATGACAACGACAAGAAACTGTATCGGTTTACACTAAAAAAATAAAATTAAAAGCTTGTTTGCTTACGTCCGTAAGCGTGTATCACGTAGAAACACATATACTATCCTTAACCCCGAGGGGTCATTGTTGCGGATGTGGACATGGTGGTCATCATGCGCCCCATCCCTGATGTGGTGGTTATATGGAGATAGTACATCGTCATTTTATAGTCGTTCTTCTTCTGTTTTGTTTGAACGATGCAAATATAAAAACTATTTCCTACAATCTATCACATTTTCTCTTTTTTTTGCGATAAAATATAAGAATACTTTTTATTAAGGCAGAAATAAGACAAAACTTTTTTTATCCTGCACATATTGGTATGCGGAACTATTTCCTTACCTTTGTACAAATTCAGCTTAAAGTGGTGCTGTTTTTAATGATCGCGAAAAGAATATGGCAAAGGAAAAGACTGTATATGTATGTACCAATTGTGGGCAAGATTCACCCAAATGGGTAGGAAAATGTCCGTCTTGCGGTGCATGGAACACCTACGTAGAAGAAGTTGTACGCAAGGAATCTGCAAACAAAAGGCCGGTATCCGGTCTGGAACCCGTAAAAAGCAAGCCTGTCACCCTGAATGACATAACCGGAGGAGACGAGCCGCGAATAGATATGCAGGACGAGGAGTTGAACCGGGTACTGGGAGGCGGCTTGGTACCGGGATCACTTGTCCTGCTGGGTGGTGAACCGGGAATAGGGAAATCCACCTTGGTGCTGCAAACCGTACTTCATCTGCCTGACAGAAAAGTATTGTATATATCGGGTGAAGAGAGTGCCCGGCAACTGAAACTGCGTGCAGACCGTATCCCACACAATTCTTCCGACTGCCTGATAGTTTGTGAAACTTCGTTGGAGCAAATTTACGTCCATATTAAAAATACACAACCCGATTTGGTCATCATCGACTCTATTCAAACCATCTCAACCGAAACGATAGACTCTTCTCCCGGCAGTTTGGTGCAGGTACGTGAATGTTCCGCTTCTATTTTAAAATTTGCCAAAGAAACAAATACGCCGGTCATCCTGATCGGCCATATCAATAAAGAAGGAAGCATTGCCGGCCCCAAGGTACTGGAACATATTGTAGACACCGTATTGCAATTTGAAGGTGACCAACATTATATGTACCGCATTCTTCGCAGCATCAAGAACCGTTTCGGAAGCACTGCCGAACTAGGCATTTATGAAATGCGGCAGAATGGTCTGCGCCAGGTGAGCAACCCTTCCGAACTGTTGCTTAGTCAGGACCATGACGGAATGAGCGGAGTCGCCATCGCCTCGGCCATAGAAGGCGTCCGTCCTTTCCTGATCGAGACACAGGCTTTAGTCAGTTCGGCAGTCTATGGGAATCCGCAACGTTCTGCCACCGGATTCGATTTACGACGTATGAATATGCTTCTGGCAGTACTCGAAAAACGGGTAGGATTCAAACTGGCACAAAAAGATGTCTTTTTGAATATCGCAGGTGGATTGAAAGTGAATGATCCGGCCATCGACCTGTCTGTCATCAGTGCCATTCTATCCAGCAATATGGACACGGAGATAGAACGCGACACCTGCATGGCAGGCGAAGTGGGCCTGAGTGGTGAGATCCGACCGGTAAACCGCATCGAACAACGCATCGGAGAAGCAGAGAAGTTAGGCTTCAAGCGGATTCTTATACCGAAGCATAATTTACAGGGAATGGATACCTCCAAATTAAAGATAGAAATCATTCCGGTGAGAAAAGTAGAAGAAGCGTTCCGAGCTTTGTTTGGATGAGATAGATAAAAAAGAAAACTTAATTTGAATAATGATATAAAATGACAAAAGAACAATCACACACTCCGACCTGCGTAGACTGCGGCACACAGAACTGCAAGTTCAAAGAGCGCACTTACCCTGAATTTTGTCTGACTACCCATTTGGAACAAGAAGATTTAGAATGGGCATTGAAACAATATAACGACAACAACAATATAATGGCAGCCAGTGCCGAAGTGGAATATGAAGGTTACTGCCGATTAACCCGTGTAGAAGAAATCATGACTTTCGCACGCAAGATGGGATATAAAAAATTAGGAATTGCCTATTGTATCGGGCTGGTGAATGAAGCCCGTATTTTTGCCCGCATCCTCCGTGCTAACGGCTTTGAGGTATATTCAGTAATCTGCAAAGTAGCCGGAATAGCCAAATCCTCTATCGGAATCCCCAAAGAATGTGAAAAAATCGGTGCAGCAATGTGTAACCCTATCCTACAAGCACGCCTTCTTAACCAAGCACATACAGAGTTAAACGTGGTTATCGGACTATGTGTGGGACATGACAGCTTATTCTACAAGTACTCTAATGCCTATACTACAACTTTAGTGACTAAAGACCGTGTGACAGGACACAACCCTGCCGCCGCACTATATACCGCCAATTCTTATTACCGTAAAAAATTAATGCCGGAAGGCGAATAATCTAAATAAGAACAATGATACAGGAATTTCAAATAAGAGTCTTGCCTGAACAAGCAGCCAACGAACAATCACTGAAACAATTCATCGGATACGATAAGGGATTGGATATACGCACCATCCATGCCCTCCGCATCTTGAAAAGGAGCATAGACGCACGTCAGCGCACCATCTATGTAAACCTGAAAGTACGCCTATATATCAATGAAATTCCAGAAGAAGAGGAATTTACCCGCACTATATATAATAAGGTGGAAGGAAAGCCACAAGTCATTGTCGTGGGAGCAGGACCGGGCGGACTTTTTGCTGCTTTGCGATTAATAGAGTTAGGACTCCGACCTGTCGTAGTGGAACGAGGGAAAAATGTACGTGATAGAAAAATAGATATCGCCCGTATCAGCCGTGAGCACAAAGTGGATTCCGAAAGCAACTACAGTTTCGGAGAAGGTGGCGCAGGAGCCTATTCGGACGGCAAACTCTACACCCGAAGCAAGAAACGGGGGAATGTGGACAAAATTCTGAATGTATTCTGCCAACATGGGGCCAGTACCTCCATCCTGGTAGATGCCCATCCGCACATCGGTACGGACAAACTGCCACGCGTGATTGAAAACATGCGGAATACCATCATAGAATGTGGCGGTGAAGTGCACTTCGAAACACGAATGGACTCCCTTATCATAGAAAAAAACAAAATCACAGGTATAGAGACAAATACCGGAAAGACTTTCAAAGGGCCTGTCATTTTGGCTACCGGGCATTCCGCACGGGATGTATATCAGTGGTTGTATGATAACGGCATAGAGATAGAAGCCAAAGGAATTGCGGTAGGAGTCCGTCTGGAACACCCGTCCATGCTGATTGACCAGATACAATATCATAATAAAAACGGACGCGGCAAGTATCTGCCTGCCGCCGAATATAGCTTTGTGGCACAAGTAGAAGGACGTGGAGTCTATAGTTTCTGCATGTGTCCGGGAGGATTTGTAGTTCCTGCCGCAAGCGGACCGCAGCAGATTGTGGTAAACGGCATGAGTCCCAGCAACCGCGGTTCCAAATGGAGCAACTCCGGAATGGTAGTAGAAATCAGACCGGAAGACCTGGCGGACAACAGTCTTTTTACAGAAGAATTAAAAGCGAAGAGTGAAGAATTAAAAACCGCAGACCGAAAGAATGGCCAATGGGATACCGGCCACTGTCCATTAACCATGATGTATTTTCAAGAAGCATTGGAAGCTTCCTGCTGGCAGCAAGGCAATATGCGCCAAAACGCACCCTCGCAACGAATGACGGACTTTACCCGCAGGAAACTGAGCTATGATTTACCCGACAGTTCGTATAGTCCAGGATTAGTCTCTTCTCCCCTGCATTTTTGGATGCCTGCATTCATCACCGACCGTTTGAGCAAAGGTTTCCAACAATTCGGAAAGAGCAGTCATGGTTTCCTGACCAATGAAGCAGTGATGATTGGTGTAGAGACACGCACGTCGGCTCCGGTACGGATCCTGCGGGATAATGAGACCCTGCAACATGTCACTGTCAACGGGTTATTTCCTTGCGGAGAAGGAGCGGGTTACGCCGGGGGAATTGTTTCAGCAGGTATCGATGGAGAAAGGTGTGCGGAAGCTGTAGCCGCTTATTTAGGGGCAGGAGCGGATTGAGCCTGCATTAAATGAATGATTTGCAATGTGATTTAAAATGATTATCCGCAATCATGCCACCGGATGATAACCGATTAATTAACATCTTGTGATATGATTGCAGAATCATTGGATAGTATCATTCTTTCTTGCCGGAAGCAAACTCTTCTTTTATCTGCTTGCACCAATCAGCAATACGTTTGCTTGTTAATTGTGCCTGGTTCTCCTGGTCAATCACCAAACCGCAGAACTTTCCGCCACGTACAGCCCTTGACTGACTGAAGGCATACCCGTCTGTCGAAGTAAAACCTACCAATTCAGCTCCTGCCTTTTGAAATGCATCCGCCAGAATCCCCATTCCATCCACAAAATTATCGGGATAATTTTTCTGATCCCCCAAACCGAATATAGCGACTTTCTTTCCTTTTAAATCCAACGACTCCAACTCGGGAACCAACTCGTCCCAATAAGTAGGAAGTTCACCATCAAACCAAGTGGACGCCCCCACTATCATATTGTCATACGCCTGAAAATCATTCTGCCAAGCCCTTTCTATCAAAACGACTTCTATTACTTTCACTCCTCCCAAATCTTCCCGGATCTTATCAGCTATATGGGAAGTCTTGGCTGCATTCATTGCATAAAATAATCCTATTGTTTTCATAATTCATTTTTTATTCACCATAGATTAACACGGATAATATATAGAATAATTCATGTAACCTGTGGACTTTTGATTAATATTCCAGCAACTTCCTGGCTGCATCATAAATTTTATCCTCAGCAGGCAAAACGGCCTTTTCCAATATCGGATGGAAACCTACAGGAGTGAAGGTAGAACCCACACGCTGTACAGGAGCATCCAGATAACGGAACAATTCCGTACCAATTCCAGCAGCTATTTCAGCCCCGAAACCAGAGAAAACTTTATCCTCATGGACTACCAAAGCCTTGCTTGTTTTCTTCACTGACTCGTAAATAGTCTCTTTATCCAACGGAATAAGCGAGCGGATGTCAATCACTTCCACACTCCACCCCTCCTGGGCCAAACGTTCAGCCACATTCAAACAGAAATGGGTCGTATTTCCATACGTTATCATGCTTAAATCCGTACCTTCGCGACGAATACGCGCCTTTCCAAACGGGACCTCAAAATCTTCGGGCACCACAGAAGAAGCCTCGACTGAATTATACAAGGCTTTCGGCTCAAGATACAAAGTAAATCCGCGAGAGCGCATCGCAGTACGAAGCAGCCCTGCCGCATCATCGGCAAAAGAAGGGCAGACAATCCGTGCACCGGGCAAGGTAGTCAACGCACCCTCTATATTTTGCGAGTGATAAAGTCCGCCACCAATATATCCACCCGAAGCCAGACGCAACACAATATTCGGAACAAATTTTCCATTGCTACGCCAATACTCATGGGTACACTCCACATATTGTTCTACAGCAGGCCAGAAATAATCGGCAAACTCAGCTCCTTCAATAACGACATGTATCTTAGGATCAAAACGGCACATTCCATTTGCCGTACCCACAATATAGTCCTCTGCTATAGGAGCATTGAACACACGAGCATCCCCAAACTCCAGCTGCATTCCTTTGGTGATATTGAACACTCCGCCTTTCTCTTTATTCGCTACATCCTGGCCATAGATGAAAGTGTCCGGATTATGACGGAATTCCTCTTTCAACGTTTCGTTGATAGCGGTTACCATAAAGACCTTCTCACCATTCTCCTCTTGATGAAGTCCCTCTTTATATTTTTCCGGTATATAGGGATCGGGCAAAACATAATCAAAGATGCTTTTCGGATCAGGATCAGGCGCAGCAAGCGCCTTCCTGTTGGCAACCGACAGTTCTTTCTTGGCTGCCGCCTCTATCTGTTGCAATTCTTCTTCCGTAAGGCGTTTGTAGCGCAACAGCATCCGGCGGAATTTCATCAACGGATCGGCTTCCTTTACATAAGCAAGTTCATTTTCATCCCGATAAAGCGTTTGCTTATCCGAATTGGAATGGGAACCGATACGGACACAATTGGCATGTACAATGACTGGAGTACGATTCGCTATGGCAAATTCACGGGCCTCGCTCATAGCATTCATGGAGTCGAACACATCTTTTCCATTGCAATGAATAATCTTCAGATTCTTGAAACCGGAAAAATTATCGGCATACTTACGGACAGCCGTCTGATCCTTTTTGGGGACAGAGATACCATATCCATTATCCTGCCATACAAATATCACAGGAAGGCCTTCCCGACTGGCTCCGTTAATCGCCTCATAAACATATCCCTCCGAGGAAGCGGATTCTCCATGAGAGGTAATCGCCACCCCCTTATGCCCGTAATACACCATGGCACGCGCCACTCCGGCAGCATGAAGGTCGTGTGTTCCGGTGGCTGATGACACATTTTCTATATGCCATTCAGGCTTGGCAAAATGATTGGACATGTGACGTCCTCCACTGGCGGGATCAGTCGCTTTCGAAATGCCGTTCAATATCAATTCCTCCACACTCATGCCGGCCGAGAGTACGGTCAGCATGTCGCGGTAATATGGAAAAAGGAAATCCTCGCCTTTGGTAAAGACTTGGCCTACGGCCAATTGGATGCCATCATGCCCTGCGTATGGCGCATGATAGGACCAACCCAATGACTGCAACAAGTAAGACGGAGCTTTTTCATCAAGCGCACGTCCCAACACCATCAAATGATACCACTTTTTCAACGTTTCGGTATCAGTGGTCTTTATATCATATTTTTTCATTATCTTCTTTTTTATTGTAGTGAATGGTTATTCTTTCCAATTCTCCAAATAATTCTTTATCGCATAGAGGAACTGCCCCCCCAACATACCATCTACCACTCTATGATCGTACGACAAAGAAAGATACATTTTATGGCGGATAGCAATCATATCACCCTCAGGGGTTTCAATTACCGCCGGCTTTTTCTCAATATATCCCACTCCCAGAATGGCCACCTGCGGCTGGTTAATAATCGGAGTACCAAACAAGGACTTGAAAGTTCCAAAATTGGTAATCGTAAATGTGCCATCCGAAATGTCATCCGGCATCAGTTTGTTATCACGTGCCTTCACCGCCAGGGTATCAATAGCAACAGCAAGTCCGCTCAAATTCAATCTGTCGGCATCATGTATCACCGGAACAATCAGATTGCCATCATTCAGTGAAACAGCTATGCCGACATTGATATGCTTTTTAAACAAGATATGATAACCGTCAACGGATACATTTACCTGCGGATAGGCAACCAATGCCTTCGCCACGGCTTCGGTTATGGCAGGCATATAAGTCAATTTGACTCCCTCACGATGAAAGAAAGTATCTTTATTCTTATCACGCCATTTCACAAGTTGGGTCACATCCACTTCTACCACATTCGTAACATGAGGAGAGGTATGTTTGGACATTACCATGTGGTCGGCAATCATTTTCCGGACTCGGTCCATCTCTTTCACTTCCACACCTTCTTGCAAACCGGAAGCTGAAGTAGCTAAAGAGGAAGCCGATGATTTGACAGCCGGAGAAGTCCGGGCAGAAACACTCACAGCAGGTTGAGCAGATGCCGGTGCAGATTTTGGCAGGACAATGTTACCCTGTTCTTTTCTGGTAATGTAAGCCTTTATATCTTTTTTACTCAAACGTCCTTCATATCCTGTTCCTTGAATACGATCCAACTCCTCTTTCGAGATATGTGCAGCCTGAGCCAATTGAAGCACAATGGGAGAATACCAACGCTCTTCTTCTGTTTTGGCAGCCATCGCCTTAGGAGCTTCCTTTACTTCCTGAACGGATGCCACAGATTGCGCATGGAGGGAAGTCTCTTCCGTTCCTTCATCACCCGCTATATCTACAATTGCCACTACCGTACCTACCGACACGGTATCTCCTTCTTTAAATAGTATCTCGACCACCTTGCCTTCTACAGGAGATGGTATTTCAGCACTGACCTTTGCTGTGTTCACTTCAAACAACACATCGTCCTCCTGAACAGTGTCGCCCACTTTTACCGACCAGGATATAATTGTCCCTTCAGTAATACTTTCGCCCAGTTTAGGCATTTTTATTTCGAATCTTGACATATTGATAATCTTATTTTTTAATCCTTTTTTATATGAACAACAAGACACTGAAAGATAAAGTTTTAACTTAAATCTTTTTTAAGGTTGCCCGATGATGTATCCAACCCTCATCAGCATATTTTTCCACTTTCAGCAATTCGATTGCCGCCAAATCCTTCCGGGAAAAATGATAAATACTGTTCTTTTCATCTTCTGTCAGAAAGTAATGAAACAAAAGATGAATAAACCGTTTGATATTTACTGAAACATCCAAAAAATGATTGAGATTTACCACTTCACTAGGAACAGACGATACGGCGCGGACATTTCTTGATCCGGGAATCAGTTCCCACTCATCGGTCTTCTCTTTCAACACAGAATGAAGCACATCCAAGTTTGTAGAAAACAACAACGTACAATGATACATCACACGGTCTTTATGAATGCATTGCGCGCTGCCCGATATTTTCTTTCCATCCAAGTAAATTCCCATGCGTTCATCCGTATAGGCTGTGACTCCCATCGTTTCCAGAAAATCAACAGTACGTTGCAGATAGTCTTCAAACAAAGGCTGCGATGTCGTTTCTATAAAAGTGAGATTGATATTGCCCTTATCGTGATAGACAGCACCGCCTCCCGAAAACCGACGAGCCAAATGAATGCCTTTCTCTATCATATACTCCTCATCCACCTCGATCTGAACAGACTGATTCTTACCAATGACCACAGAGGGGGCCGACTGCCATATCATAAAATAATCCTCCCTTTTCTGCTTCAACAAATACTCTTCCGCCGCCAGATTGAAATAAACATCCGTACAACGATTATCTACGCAAAACATTATGCAAAGAATGTTTCGTGATAAATCTCGCCTACCGTAGGATGAGGAAATACCGTTTTCTGAAATTCTTCTACAGTATATCCATGTTGAACAGCCAAACCTGCCACAATGATTATTTCCGAAGCAGGATTTCCCAACAAATGGCAACCGATAATACGGTCTTCATCATCCAATATCAATTTGCAAAGTCCGTTACCTGTTTCATTCTCAGCCACAAAACGTCCAGAGTAAGCCATGGGCAATTTCTGTATATGATAACTAATGCCTGCCGCCTTCAATTCTTCTTCCGTCTTTCCCACTCCGGCCAGTTCGGGATTCGTATATACCACCCCCGGTACACAATTATAATTCATCCGGTCCCCCACCCCCAGAATGTGATTCATGGCAACTTCACTTTCACGAATAGCCGTATGGGCCAACATGGAGTGTCCCGTAATATCTCCACAAGCATATACGCGGGGATGGGAAGTCAACATGTGCTCATCCACTTTTACACCGTTATGCGCCAGTTCCACGTTCAGTTTATCCAAACCCACTTGACTCAAATTCGCTTTTCTGCCTGCACTTACCAAAATCTTCTCCGCTTCAATCAGTACCGATTTACCGGCTTTTTCTATGGTAACTCCTGCCGGACTGACCTCTGTCACTTTAGAATTCAGTTGAAAGTCAACCCCTCTCTTCTGATACTCCGTACGCAACATCGCACTGGTTTCCTTGTCCATAGCCCCCAAAATTTCAGGCATCATCTCGATGACGCTCACCTTTACTCCCATGCTATTAAAGAAAGAAGCAAATTCCATTCCAATTACTCCGCCGCCAATAATAGCCAGTGACTTGGGTAATACAGTCATTTCCAAAGCCTCTTTGGAAGTCCAATAGTCTACTTCCGACAAGCCTTTAATAGGTGGGATTACAGTATCCGAACCAGTACAAACCAACAGATAAGTCACCTCATATATTTCTCCTCCAGCTAAAATTTGAATCAGTCCGTCAGATTCTCCGGCTATAACCGCTTCTTTCTCTATCAATTCGGCTCCATAAGATTGTATGGTCATTTTCACGCCTCCGGTCAATTTCTTGACCACTTTATCTTTACGGTCTATTATTTTCTCTAAATTAAAGCTGATTCCATCGGGAACAGAAATTCCATATTTTGCCGCACTTTTTGCATGATCCAATAATTTCGCTGAATACAAAAGAGTTTTTGTTGGAATACATCCTTCATTCAGACAGACACCTCCAATGGCTTTCTTTTCAAAAATCACAGTTTTCAATCCTCCGGCAGCAGCTCTTTCTGCAGCCGTATATCCGGCAGGTCCTCCGCCGATTATCGCTATATCATATTTCATACGGTTAAGGTTTTAAATTTCATATACCATAACAACAAACAAGTGAGAAACTTAGTTGCCTCCAAAAAGATTTCTTCGTCTATATGAATCTATTTTTTATAAAAGATATGTATCTTTGCGCCAAAGAAAACATCATGCATCATCCTGAGATAGCCATAGTAGATCCGAATATCCTTACTTGTCTGGGGTTAAAAAACATATTGGAAAATATCATTCCAATGGCTACCATCCGTGTATTCCACTCTTTTGGTGAATTGACCGATGACACCCCGGACATGTATGCCCATTATTTTATCTCCGCACAAATCTATTTTGAACACACTTCCTTCTTTTTGCTTCGCAAACCGAAAACCATTGTATTAGCAGGAGGTGACAACCAACCCCAGCTATCCGGTGTTCCCAAGCTGAATATCTACCAAGATGAAATTTCCTTGATAAAAGACATCCATCAATTGCGCCAATACGGACATCAAGCAAGAAAGCAAACAGCAGGAAAGCCTGCCCAGCTTGAAAAGATGGAACATGAATTGTCTGTCCGGGAAATAGAAGTTCTGATACTTATCACCAAAGGACTCATTAATAAAGAGATAGCCGACAAACTGAATATCAGCCTTACCACTGTAATCTCCCACCGAAAGAACATTACTGAAAAACTAGGCATCAAGTCTGTTTCCGGTCTTACCGTCTATGCTGTAATGAATGGCTACATTGAGGCAGACAGAATATAAAATCCTCATTTATTAGGATTGCACACATACTAGGTTTAACGTTACTTTGCAGCCGGAATCATTCTCCATCATGGATTATACAAAGTGGAATATATAAATTGTCCGCTCGACAGAAATTTGTAACGTTCCTTGGTAATCTATGGGGTATAAAATAAAGCCAAACAACAAATATGAAAAAAAACATTTTATTCATTACATCCTGTCTGCTTGCCACAGCAGCTTTTGCAGAAGATATCAATACGCTGCCTAAAGACACAACAAAAGTCATTGATATAGAAGAGGTGGTGGTTATCGCATCCCCCAAAGAAACTGGAAAATTAAGAGCACTCCCTGCAGCCGTATCTTTGCTCTCCCAAAAAGACATGCAAGCAAACCAAATCAATTCTTTAAAGAACGTGAGTTCACTGGTACCCAATTTCTTTATGCCCGACTATGGCTCAAGACTCACCTCTGCTATTTATATCCGGGGAATCGGCTCGCGTATAAACACTCCTGCGGTAGGTCTGTATGTGGACAATATCCCTTACATTGACAAATCGGCATTTGACTTCAATTTCTATGACATAGAACGCATTGATATCCTTCGCGGTCCACAAGGAACCTTGTACGGACGCAATACCATGGGGGGATTAATCAAAGTACATACCCGCTCTCCATTCTCCTATCAGGGAACAGACGTAAAACTGAGTTATGGAACAAAAAGTAACTACCGCAGTGCTTCATTGACCCATTACCACCGTTGGAGTGACCGTTTCGCTTTCTCCGCCGGTGGTTATTATGAGGGATCAGACGGATTCTTCCGCAATTCTCTCAATGGGAAAAAAGTAGATGAAATGGAAGCGGGAGGGGGACGAATACATGCCATCTGGCTGCCTTCAGAAAACTTAAAACTAGACTTTACCATAGGCTATGATTATAGTGACGAAGGAGGATACCCTTATTACTATATAGGAGCTATAGACGGATACGACAAAGAGAATGAAAAATATAAAAACTACATAGGGAAGATCTCATACGATCAGGACTGTACTTATCGACGCGGACTGTTCAATACCGGTTTGAATATTGAATACCAAGCACAAAAGTTTATCTTAAGCGCCGTTACAGGATTTCAGAATTTAAATGACCGTATGTTTATGGATCAGGACTTCCTGCCTGCCAGCATTTATACCATTGAACAGAAACAACGCCTGAATACCATCAGTGAAGAAATTACTTTTAAAAGCAAAAACAGCAAACGTTGGCAATGGGTTACGGGAGTCAGCGGTTTTTATCAATGGCTGCATACCACCGGTCCGGTAAACTTCATGGAGGACGGAGTAACCGATATGATTGAAGGGAATGTCAACAATATTTTCAAGAAAATTCATTCAGACAATCCCCGTGCCCCGGAAATGAGTCTGAACGTCCTGAACAATCATATCCGCGTAGGTGGAAGTTTTGACACACCGGTATTCAGCACCGCACTGTACCACCAATCCACATTCAACGACCTGTTTGTAAAAGGGCTTTCAGTGACAGCCGGCTTACGTTTGGAATATGAAAAAATGTCTATGGATTATTTCTCGGACAGCAATATTGGCTTTGATTTCTTTCTCAAGATGACAACTCCTTCTCTTAACATTCCATTTAAGAATTTAAATGCCATGCCGCTATTGAAAGGAAAAGAAAAGAACGACTATATGCAGCTACTTCCCAAACTGGCTTTTAAGTATGATTTTAATTCTGCAAATAATGTGTATGCAAGCATTACCAGAGGTTATCGTTCCGGAGGTTATAACGTACAGATGTTTTCAGAACTGATACAAAGTGACATGCAACAAAAAATGATTGAAGCTATACTGAACAAGACACCGGAATCCATGAAAGGTATGATAGAAGGAATGATCAAGCAACACATGCCCAATTATGGAAAAGAATTGAACGTACAAGAAACAACTGTCTACAAGCCCGAATATAGCTGGAACTACGAAGTGGGATCACATCTCAACTTATTCAACGGCAAACTGAAAGCCGACTTTGCCGCATTCTACATGGATACTCGAGACCAACAAATCGCCAAATTCGTCAATAGCGGTTTGGGGCGAATGATGGTCAATGCCGGCAGTAGCGAAAGTTATGGAGTAGAAGCCAGTTTTCTGGCATCTATCAACAAAAACCTGAATATGAATGCCAGTTACGGATATACTCACTCCACATTCAAGAAATATGACGGGGGTACTACCTCATCAGAAGCGCAAATTGATTATAGTGGGAACTATGTACCATTTGTGCCCCGCCATACCCTGAATGCAGGAGCAAACTACAGTTTCCTTTTTGGCAAAAGCAATTGGGTGCAAAGCCTCACTTTAGGCATGAACTATACCGGGGCAGGGAAAATTTATTGGACTGAAAAGAACAATGCCTCACAAAGTTTCTATGGAACACTGAACGGACGTATTTCTCTGCAAACAGAAAGCTTACAGATAGATATATGGGGACGCAATTTAACCAACAAAGATTATACAACTTTCTATTTTGAAACCATGCATAGAGGATTCGAACAAAAAAGCAGACCTTTACAACTGGGTGTGGATATACGTTATCACTTCTAATCATTCTTGAAAAAATAAAAGGAGGGTGTCAAAGGAAGCTGACAATAAAATTATTCATTGACAGCACCGCAATGACGACACACTCCTTTATTCTTCATCTTCGCCCCGCAATTTCCACAACTAAATTTATATCGAGAAGCATGCTTTATACGATTAAATGACCATATAGTATATATCAATAAACATGGATATCCCAAATAGTAGTACGTAGTAAATGTAAAAAACAAATATAAAAAGATACAGCAGGACATCAATCCCAACAAATAAAAACATGCAGCTTCAATGTGTGTCTGATGAAATAAATCATCCAAAGTAGCCAACCCCACAAGAATAATTCCCCAAATATTAAACATGAAAAGAGAAAGAATAAAAGGCAAGCTAAAAGGATTCAAAGAAGGATTATAATAAAACTGCTCCCAAGTTACCGGAACAAAATGCTGAATACTGGCATAAAGCGTAGCTGCGGTAGCTACCAACCAAGAAAGAACTGTAGGAAATACGCTATCAATATCATTCAACCAGATTAGTTGCAGCTTCTGGCGACGAATAGCCCTATGAATATACCAAATACCGAAAAAGCCTAATATGACAAAGAAAGCGATGGTATGAGAATTACTGAAAAAATGAATAAACTGTGACACTGAATCCACAGGGACCACTTTCTCCAACAATTCCTTTTCATGTACCCATCCCATTGTTTCCTGGTCTCGAGCTACCTTCACCCATACGGAATCCACACTATCAGCAGGTTGTACCATAAATTCCGCTACCACCAGCCGTTCCCCTTTAAAAACAGGAAGCACATCAACCAACGGTAGTTGCTGTAACATAAGCGAATCTGAAGTAACCTCAAAATTACTGTTTAATGTATAATGCCGTTCCATCAAATAATTGACAGAATCCCTTGTCTTTTGCGGCATATCCTCACTCGGAGTAACAGGCGAAGGATATTGGCAAGCCATCAAAACAGCCAATACCCCAAATAGTAATCCGATGTACTTACTTTTCAGCATAGACTTTCATCTGACAACTCTTACAATCAAACTCTAAACGGAAACGCCTGCCATCCGAACTGACCAGATAATAAGGTTCCTTATAAGGAGAACGCACTCTATGCCAAGTGGGACACCATCCCATGCTATAACGCAGACAATGCTTGCAAAACATCAGCACAGCATCTTCTGCCGGAACCTTTTCATAAGCCGGAGCAATACGCTGCACGCCATGATTCCTATAGAATGAAACAGCATCAGCATTCATCACATTTCCCAGATAACTCAATTCATTCACAGGATAAGCATGATGCGTTTGGGGCAACTTGCAAATTTCCCGCCGATAGTTAATGCGCCGCACTTCCAACAGCTTCTCTATTCCCTTACGACGAAGTTCGGCAAGCATAGAAGCCGGAATAAACCAATTGTCCGACCAGTCAATCACTATATCCAATGCCTCAAAAGGGGTATTTCCCAACTTACCAAGTTGTGTGCGCAGGTTGTCTTCCTGCGGAGTACGGGCACGTTCCTTCTCCCTTTCCAGCACTACACTGGCACTGTTGCCATCCTCATCGGTCAGGGTCAAGGTAAAGCCGAAATTATTCTCAGCCAATTTTAAGATGACCGCAATTTTCCTTTCGGCTGATTTACGCGACATCAATCTCTCAAATTCCTGATCGAAATTACGATAAAGTAGCGTACGAGGCTTTATCCGAGGCATCTCCTGAGGAAATAATTTATTATTCTCCACCCGGTTTATGCGGAATCCTTGCAACTTACCGGTCTCATCCAAAAAACAGACGCCATCTCCATTATTAAAAGACTTGACTCCGGCTACAGTTAGATAATTGCCACGAATTTCCTTCACTGTCCCCATCTCCTCGCCCAAAGACTTGGGGGTATCGAAAGAAAAAACATCCTTATTCCTGTCAAAAAGAAAATAATTAGTAAAGCCACGGCTGAAACTCTTATCCAATTGAGGTTTAAATGCTAATTTCACTTTTCCCGATGAAGCGCGGATATACTCCTTACGACGTTTGAAAACAGTATCCAGCTTCTGACGATAATAGGCTGTTACATTTTTAACGTAAGATGCATCCTTCAAACGTCCCTCTATTTTCAGGGAAGAAGCTCCGGCATCCAACAATTGCTCCAACTCTTCGCTCTGATTCAAATCTTTCAGAGACAACAAATGCTTATTCCTTACTATGGATTTACCATCCGCATCTTCCATATCAAAAGCAAGGCGACAGAACTGAGCACATTCCCCCCGGTTGGCACTACGCCCGAAACAAGCCTGACTGACATAACACTGTCCGCTATAACTTACACACAAAGCACCATGTACAAATACCTCCAAAGGCACATCAGGACAAGCATGATGAATATTTCCTATTTCAACAAGAGAAAGTTCACGAGCCAATACCACCTGACGGAAACCTGCCTCAGCCAGAAACTTCACTTTTTGAGGAGTACGATTATCCATCTGCGTGCTGGCATGTAACGGTATAGGGGGCAGATTCAATTCCAACAATCCCATATCCTGCACTATCAAAGCATCCACTCCGGCACGGTATAAATCCCAGATCATTTTTTCCGTATCTTTCAGTTCCTCATCCTTCAGAATTGTATTCACCGTCACATAGATACGGACATTATATACATGAGCGTACCGCACCAACTCAGCGATATCCTCCAATGAATTCCCCGCAGCCGCACGTGCTCCGAAACGGGGAGCCCCCATATAAATGGCATCAGCACCGTGATCAACAGCTGCAATACCACACTCCAGATTTTTAGCAGGAGCCAATAATTCTATTTTCCGTTGTCTGATCATCGTATCTCGTTTATATCGAACGGGGTTTCCTGATATACATAATAGTTCAGCCAGTTGGAAAACAACAAGTTGGCATGTCCGCGCCAACGCACCACCGGGGCATTATCCGGATTATCGTCCTTATAATAATTTACAGGCATTTCAATAGGCAACCCTTTCCCAAAATCCCGCTTATATTCCGTATCAAGCGTATAAGGAGAATACTCCGAATGCCCGGTAATAAAGAATTCACGCCCATTACGAGCCATAGCCATATAAACCCCAGACTCATCAGACTCAGCTATCAAAGCCAACTCTTTTACTTTCAGAATATCCTCACGGTGTATTTCGGTATGACGGCTATGTGGTACAAAAAACTCATCATCAAAACCACGGAATATGGGCAATCCCTGTACATTGATATGATGGCGGAAAATACCAAACATTTTTTGTTTCAGCGGATATTTGGGAACTCCATAGAAATGATAAAGCCCGGCTTGAGCTGCCCAACAAATATAAAGAGTTGAAGTAACATGAGTACGTGCCCAATCAAAAATAGTAGTAATCTCATCCCAATAATTCACATCCTCGTATGGCATCTGCTCTACCGGAGCCCCTGTAATAATCATTCCGTCATACTTCTCGTCACGCATCAAGTCGAAGTCACAGTAGAATGCTTGCATGTGTTCCACCGGTGTATTCTTTGATGTATGGCTTTTCAACTTCATAAATGATATTTCCAACTGCAAGGGAGTGTTGGAAAGCAAACGCACCAAATCAGTTTCCGTTGTTATTTTCAACGGCATCAAGTTTAATATGACAATTTTCAACGGACGAATGTCCTGTGTACTGGCACGAGAATTATCTATAACGAAGATATTTTCTTCCTTCAACAATTCAATAGCAGGTAGTTTATCAGGTAAATTTAACGGCATTTTCTTATCTGTTAATTAGTTGCAAGTGCAAAATTAAAAAAATCCCGCCAAATCTCCTTACTAAACTACCTTTTGAAACAAATTAAATGAGAACAATCAGATCTTAGCCTGCTGATATTCGCCTTCCTCTTTCACATTTTTTTGTGTTTCGAGAACGATAACAAAAGGACGGACCGCTTTATACGAATCAGGAATGGCTATCTGAAACAAGGAGCTGTTCCGCTTGTTTTTTCCTGCATTATGGATTTCCACTTTCTGACCATCTTCCAGCAAATACGCCTTCACGGGTTTTATACCTCCCTTGGGTATTTCTATTTTCAACAAGTCATTCAGTGGCCTGTTGAACACACACATATATAATTTATTGCCCTTTTGCGTAAAATATCCCCAATCCTGTTTCTGCACTTTCGAATGAGAAACCCCATAAACAGCCTCACTATTTATTTTCATCCAGTCACCTATTTCTTTGGCAAGCCTGGTTTCTTCCGGACGAATATTTCCTTTACCATCAGGACCAAAATTAAGTACAAAATTCCCATTCAAAGAAACCGCTTTCACCAACATCTCCAATAAATCATAAGATGTTTTTACATATCCTCTCCATTCGGAATGATATCCCCATTGATTCTCGGGTATCGTCATCACACAATCCCAATCACTTCCATTCAAATCTTCTATGGAATTGGGCAAATCCCTTTCCCAAGTCTGGTCATAATCATCAATTAAATCTCCATTGGAGTCATAATGACGTTTCCCGTTTTCATCAGCACGAAATCGGCTACCGATAATAAGTCCCGGATGCAGTTTTCTCAGTTCAAGCCCTAAGGCATCTACCCAAGCAGCCTCATTTATCCAAGCTTTATCCCAACTGCCATCAAACCATAATCCTTTGATAGCAGGATAAGCAGTCAGCAACTCTATCAATTGGTTTCGGGTAAACTCTTTGAACGATTCATACGCAATGCTGTCCTGACGAGTCTTAGGAGCAGCCGAACGATAACCCTTATGATTCCAATCAATGATGGAGAAATAAAGATGCACATCAATACCTTCATTGGTATACGCATCTACTATTTGTTTCACCACATCTTTTTTATAAGGAGTATGAGCAATGGTATAATTCGTATATTTACTGGGCCACAAGCAAAAACCGTCATGATGCTTAGTAGTGAATATCACATAATTCGCCCCCATCTGCTTTGCCTGTTTCGCCCATGCCTTTGCATCAAAAGAAGTGGGATTAAACTGTTTGTACAGATTATCGTATGCATCCTTAGGCATTTCTTTCCATGACCGTATCCATTCGGCAGCTCCCGGATAACATTTACCCTCCCAAAATCCACCAGGAATGGCATATACGCCCCAATGTATAAATTGTCCCAATCCGTGTTGACGCCAACGCTCCATGTCTGCATCTGTACGATTACCTATTCTATGTGCTCCATGTTGTAAGGGAATAGAAGTTCTTCTTGTCTGTGCCTTTCCCCAAATGGATATTGATAAAAACAATAGTAAAATATAAAATATCTTTTTCATGGTTTAAATAATTTTTCAATGTACTAATTTATCAATGTGCCGCATGGCAGTTAGCCCATTGGCACATTGACAAATTAAAGTCCTACATGTTCCTTTGTTTTTTCTTTCGGATCGGACAAATTCAGTCTGTTCTTGTTTTCGGGTGAATAATTCCAACGGATAACATCTTTCATCGTTTCCCCCTGATGATCCACTCGTGCCTCAATCACATTTTCTCCTTGGTTCAGTTTCACGTTCTCAAAGATATAATGCACCGATGTAGTTCCTTTCTTGAAAGCAGTCACCTCTATTCCATTCACCACCAAATGGGGAGTGCCCACATTACAATACACGGTAACCGGTGTTACCTCATTCTCGCGTTCGGTAGCTCTCCGCTGGGTTATGTAAAGTACCGGTTCTTTGCTCCAATTGGCTTTATACCAGTAAAAAGGATCTTTTTTTGTCTGTCTATCAAAAGTTACCAAACCTTTCATATTGCGTGCTTTCACGCCACCTTGCGCTGTTGCAGGAGTAGCAAAATCGAAAGTATTCCAAATATAAGAAGCTATCAAATAAGGATGTTTAGAAATGACTCCCCACTGAATTTCATGGAATTTAGTAGAGAATGTCTCTGGATAGAATTGAGAAAAATATCTTCCCACTTCTCCCACAACTTCCTCCTGTTGGTGAATATTAGCCTCAGCACCATATTCTGAAAAAATCACACGATAATTAGGGAAATTCTTTTCCAAACCTGTCACCCATTTTTCTATATCACTGATCTTTCCTCCATACCAACCGAAATAATGATTGATACCTTGTACATCAGCATTCAAATTCGACTCCTGATTGACAACCGAATAGCCATTCACCGAAGCAGTCATACGATAAGGATCTTCAGTCTTGGCAAGGTCGTTCAGTTCGGTAGTCAACGATACTGTATAGTTATAAGGAGTGTACACCTCGTTATGAAGTCCCCAAATATAAATGGAAGGATGATTGTAGTTCTGCCGAATTAATTCGGTCAATTGTTGCTTGGCATTTCCACCCTCCTGAGTGCTGACACGATTCACAAACGGAATTTCCGCCCACACCATAAAACCGATACTGTCACACTTTGCATAAATACGTTCCGCCTGCTGATAATGTGCAAAACGGATAGTCGTAGCACCTATCTCTTTGATAATAGCCAAGTCGGTATCGTGTTCTTTATCTGTCAATGCGCTTCCCAATTTCCACCAATCCTGATGGCGGCATACCCCATACATAGGCACTTTCTTACCATTAAGATACATCCCATCGGCAGCTTTCAACTCATAATGCCTCACCCCCAAAGGCTGTATCACCTCATCGATCATTTTTCCGTCCGACAGCAAACGAACTACCACCCTATACAGATAAGGGTCTTCCAGTCCCTGCCATAAATGGGGATTCTTGATTGTGAAGTTCTGCTCATAGATTTGTCTACCTTGTGGTGAAACCGTCACAGGTAACAATTGTTGCGCTTTCACTTTACCGTCGCGCTCATAAATTGTAGTGGAAACCTGAATTTTTTCAGCTTGCGCCTTCTTGTTTTCCAGTTTTACCTTCACATTCACTTCAGCTGACTTGTGGTTCACATTCTTTTGACTGATATAAATACCAGGCGATGCATAATCGGTTACGGCTATGTTTATCGGCTCAGTAACAATCAACTCCACCGGACGATAAATTCCTCCATATACCCCGAACAAGGTATTATTGACCGGAATGACATCAGGCCGAGGAGCATTGTCCACCTTTACCAAAATCTCATTAACCTCTCCATATTTCAGCAGTTTGCTTATCTCAATAGCAAAAGCGGAATAAGCTCCTTTATGATTACCGGCATACGTCTTGTTAATATACACCTCGGCAACGGAACCGACTCCCTGAAAACGCAAGAATATCCTTTTACCTTTCAGTTCCGCCGCCGGTGTATACTGTTTTTTATAATAAGCCTCGCCGGCATAATAAGTATTCATTTCAGTCTGCATATCAGTAGCATTCCATGTATGAGGAACGTTAACTTTCTGCCAGCGAGCCTCGAAACTTGCAGAAAACAATAATGGGTCTTTCGAAAAAGGACCTTTCTTAAAACTCCATCCTTCATTAAAGGAAATAATCTCTCTGGCCTGAACTAGATGGACAGAAAAAAAAGAAAAGCATACCACTAAAAATAAAAAAAGGCTGTCTCTATTCTTCATATTACAAGATTTATAATAATTATTCTATTAGTTCCATGATCTCTGTTGCCGCCATAAGGAATGCTCCCACTCCATAAACAGCAGTCATCTCACGTGTTACTTTCTTAGGATCTGCTCCAATAGGTTGTATCCAGCCCACCTTGCCATTTTTGTCCACAGTAGAAACCAATGCTTTCCAACCTTTACGAACAACCGGAAGATAAGATTCGTCCAGCAAATGGTGGTTCAGCCCATAAGCCAACCCATAAGTTATCAAAGCGGTAGAACTTGTTTCGGGTGACGGATAGCTGGCCGGATCTAGCAGACTAGCATGCCAGAACCCTTCCTTGTCCTGCAACTGTCTCAATCTAGAAGCAAGTTCCGTGAACAATTGCACATAGAAAGAACGAAACTTTGAATCTTCCGGCAACAATTCAAGGATATTGGCAATGCCAGCCAGCACCCAACCATTTCCTCTTCCCCAAAAAACAGGAGCCCCATTGATTTCCTTCTTGGCAAAGTAACTGTCGTCGCGAAAAAACAAATGATTCGTCTGATCATATAAATGATGATAAGTACGCAAAAAATGCTCATGCATAAATTCCAGATAACGAGGCTCACTAGTGATCTTTGCCAGATGCGCATAAACCGGAGGTGCCATAAACAAAGCATCACACCAACTCCAGCATTGCTTATTGAAATACCTCATAGCAGTATCTGCCGGATGAGTCATGATCCAATCCAAACGTTCTTGTACGGCATGAAGCATTATATCCTTTCCGTATCGATCGTACATGCCCAAATAGAATTGCCCTACACATAGTTCATCTGCATGATAATATTGATATTTAGGATAGTTGGCAAAATTGGCCGGAATCTTCCACCGATTCTCCTCCCCTATTTTCATCAACCAGTCCAAATAAACCGATGGGGTTTCCAATGACTGTGTCCATTTCAACATTCCTACATAAAGTACAGCATTCGTCCATGCATCAATACCATAGTCATGCAGATTTCCTTCTTTCTGATAAGTAAAATTTTTTATCTGCCATTCCGCCACACGTTCCGTCAGTTTCCTTATATCAGAGGCAGTCTGAGGAACAGCTCCCGCCATGCGGGCAGAAAGCATTAGCAATACAGCAATTACAAAAACAAATAAAGGTCTTCTCATTTTTCTCTTTCTATAAAATTTATGCAAAAATAGAGACTTTATCATTCCGGAATGTTACTCTTATTGCCAATTGTTTTATTCTATTGTTTTTTCAGCCTTTTTTTCTGTGCTTTGCAGCAAAAGATGTAGGAGTTTCACCAAATACCTTTTTAAATGAATTGGTAAAATAAGGTTGGCTTTCAATCCCGATATGCATCATGACCTCCCTCATAGTCATATTCTCTTCTATAATCAGTTTAGCAGCCTTGCGAAGCCGACAATGTAATACAAACTCCACAATTGATTTTCCTGTCAGGCTTTTCACTTTGGTATAAAGCTTACTTCTGCTCATAGACAATTCCGAAGCAATCCGATTGATATCCATCTCAGGCTGGTCCATATTCGACTCTATAAAAGATATGAATTGTTTCAGAAATTTATTGTCTTGTTCGTTAGAAGACAATTCACTGCTATCTGCATAATAATTTTTAGCATAATGCTCTTTCAATTGTTGCCGATTTTTGAACAGATTATGAATAGACAGTTTCAAATAAGTCAAATCCACCGGTTTCTCAAAATACAAGTCGGCTCCGGAATCTACACCTTCAATCTTACTTTCCAGACTAGTTTTGGCTGTCAACAAAATAACCGGTATATGTGAAGTGTTCATGTTTCTTTTTATATCATCACATAGTGAAACTCCATCTTTATTAGGCATCATAATATCACTAATAACCAAATCAAAGTCTGTATCCTCCATCTGTCTCAGTGCCTCCATGCCATCAGCAGCCTGCATCACCAGAAAATCATCGGACAATGACTCAGCTATCAGCATCCTCAAGTCTTCATTGTCTTCTGTTATCAATATTTTCTTTTTGGTAGAACGCAAAAGCCCATCCTCCACCCCTTTCGCATAGCCAAGAGGTTCCACAGCAGCTACGTTATGCCGAACAGGTTCCACAGATTCGGTTTCTCTACACTTCATAAAATCAGCTTCGGCAAAAACAGTACTGTCCAAAGGTAAACGGACCACCATATCGGTTCCTTGTTCTCTTTCACTAAAAATAGAAATACAACCTTTGTGAAGCAACACCAGACTCTTTACAAGTGCCAACCCGATTCCTGTGCCCAAATGTGAGTCTGCATTGACGGTATTCACCTTATAAAACCGCTCAAACACATTACTGATTGAATCATGAGAAATACCCACTCCCGTATCACTGACTATAATAGAGAAAGCATTGTCTATATATTCGCCTACCACAAAATGATTCTTATATTGTGATAAGAAGCCCTCTTTTCCATTTCTTGTTTCCAATATGACCTTTCCACTGTCACGCGTATATTTAAAAGCATTATTCAAAAGATTCATCACTATCTTCTCAATGATATTTTTGTCTGCATAAACAGCGGTTGGCAATGTCGCATCACATGCCACCCTGAATTCAATATTCCGTTGTTGGGCATAATCCACAAAATCATCAGCTATATCCTTTACTATCCGATTTATGTCCAAAGGTTGCAGTTCCAACTTCATCATACCGTTCTCCACCGTTCTGAAATCCATCAACTCATTCACCAAATTAAGCAGACGCTGCGCGTTGCCATTCAGTATCCGGTAATAATACTCTTTCAATCCCTCCTTTCTCAATTTGTCCAATGCCGCAATGATAAGCGAAAGCGGTGTTCTGAAATCATGCGAAATATTCGTAAAGAAACGCAGTTGCGCCTGATGAATCTGCTCCTTTTTATCTTTTTCCACACTTTCCAAATAAAGTTGCATTTTCAGTTTCTTTTTATCTGCATAGTGTTTATAAATCAGCCAAACTATTCCCGTCACAATCAACACATAAAATATATATGCAGGCCAGCTATACCAGGGAGCAGGTTTTCGGGTAATCTTTATCACAGTAGGCATATCACTCCACACCCCATCATTGTTGGCTGTATACACTTCAAAATAATAAGTACCGGCAGGTACTTTCGAATACATGGCAGTGCGGTTTTGGGCATTTGTAGTAATCCACTGGTCATCATATTTTCTCAATCGATATCTGAAACGGTTCTTTTGCGGAATATGGTAATTGTCAGAAGAAAACCGAAAACCAAAATTCGTTTGATCATAGTCAAGCACTATTTCAGACAAAGAATCACTGACTACACAATCAGGATGAACAGACTGGTGGTCAATGAAAAAATCAGAAATAATCGCTTTAGGTTTTTTACGATTGTAAGCAATCTTTTGAGGATCAATAACAGAGAACCCATTCGTTCCGCCAAAATAAAGCAAACCATCCATTCCCTTCATGCAAGCCAAAGGATAATATACCTGTCCCTGCGTATCTTCTTTTTTATCAAAACTCATAAGTTGGTTATGAGCCACATCATAACAATACAATCCATCATCTGTTCCCATCCATATTTTTCCTTCATCATAACAAATGCTGTAAATGGAATAAACGCCTTGGTGCAACACCTCTTTCAAAGGAATAAAACGTGATGTATTAATGTCAAACCGAACAAGTCCGTTACCAATAGTACCAATCCAAATATTGCCGGAATCATCCAAACAAAAAGTAAACATCCCCCAATAAGCACCATTATCAGGCACCATTTTCTCCACGATATGTGTATCCATATCCATACGATAGAGAGTTTCGTTACTGATGGCCCACAAAGTCTTTTCACCTTGCCTGAGAATATCAAATAAATAAGCGGTACGACTTACGCTATCCAAACAGAAGTGGGTGAATGTTTTGTCACGAAACGAAAAATAAGATACTTCCGCCTTCTGATATTGATATGCCACCCATACCCCCGAATCACCTTCTACGATCGCCTTACGCACATCATTCACCAATGGAGAGCCGGAATCACCTTTCACCCGCTGATAATTAGTCACCTTGCGTAGTGCTTTATCATATACATCTATTCCACCCATAAAAGTAGAAATCCACAGTTTATGTCCTGAATCCGTCACCAATGATTTTATATTATTCGAAGTGATGCCATTTTTGCTGGTAATGTAACTGAACTCCCCTGTGGTCTTATTCATGCGGTTCACCCCACCTCCTTCCGTAGCTATCCACACATATTCCCGATCTTCGGCAAACGCACTTACCGGCGTATGGTTCAGGCCACCTTCCTGAGGATGATAAGTACGGAAAGCATCCTTCTCTTCTACATTAACATAACATAAATTTCCCGAATAGGTGCCTACCCATACATTCCCCTGGCGGTCTCCACTGATGGTCCAGATAGAGTTGTTAGGCAGGCTGAAAGGTTCTGTCCGGGAATTTTTATAATGAGACAATTCGCCATCAACAGGATTGAATATATAAATACCGTCAATGGTTCCAAACCACACACAGCCTTTTCCGTCAATATAAAATGTACGTAATGAATTTCCCGTATATTCATCCAGCAACTTGTAATGCGCCTCTATATGGAAAGCAGACAATTCTATCTTGTACAAAATAGAATTATTCGTGTAAACCCATAGTTTTCCCATACTTGCCCATGAAAAACGAATATTGCCACTTGCCTCCGGCAATGTAAGACAAAGGGAAAATTCCTTCTTTACCTTATTGAAGCGATACACTTTCCGTCCTATAAAAGTATATACATCCTGATGATGGGTACAAAAAGCCGTATTGACAAACCGGGGAATCTCACCGTCATATCTTAATGTATCCATCTCTCCTGTCTCCACATTCAAGATATGCCACTTTTCTCGACTCCTCACCCATACATTATTTGTTTTATCCACCCTGACATGACTTACAGCATCACAAATTCTCCGGAATCTGTCAGAATAACGGTCATAACCATATACCCCATTGTTTGTATTCACATACAAATTGCCTGACAAGTCGGCCGCCATATTATTAAATACCCACCTTCTGTCAGGAGCCATTGCTGCAAAATAAGGATAATATTTTTTATATTGGTAACCGTCGAACCGATAAAGTTCATAGTCCATCATAGTCCAGATAAATCCCTCCTTGTCTTGCTCTATTGCTTTTATTCCATCATAATAGAAACCACCATCGGGTGAAAGGGTACGGAACTTATAGTTGCCCACCGCCATACAAGAGGATATGAAATAAAATAGAATTAAAAAAAGAGCTATATATCTGTTTTTCATGATCAGTTAAAGATTGAGATTCATTTACAAAACAAAGATACGGAAAAGATAACAGCAAAGAAAAAGAAAAAGGGAAATCTTGTAGGATTTCCCTTTTTACAGTTGATATTAAATCATCTGTTATAAATAAACACTTGTAAATCTCCTACTGAAACATTACCGTTTTCTTGATAATCCCAATCAGTATATCCATCTCTCAGATGTCCCTTGATAAAGGTAATCCGAATATAACGAGCCTCCACCGGTTCTACTGGGAACAACTGGTAATCATCCACTTTCAGTTTTTCGGTCACATATTCGCCCAAGTCTGTCCATGTATCACCTTCCGCCTTTTTGGCTTCCAGCTTAAAAGTATGACATTGCAAATGAGAATAATTCAAGCTACGATGTCTGTATCCCAACTGCCCAAACTTGATTACTTCTCCCAAATCAATGTCCAGATAGCAAACGGGATCATAAACAGGACGCGTCTTAATATCCGGGCACCAGAAAGTTCCGTTCTTATCATCAAACAAGTTTTGTATATCACCTTCCTTCGCGCCCAAATTAGAAGTTGCCTTCCATTTTTCCGAATAAGGGAAACCAACATACATAGGAGCTTCGGCCGCCACTTTCACCCGGCAAACCGCCGATTGTCCGCCTCTATCGTTAGCGGTTACCAGCACATTGGTAGTCTGGCCCACTTCACCTACAATGGTAATCACACCCTGTTGGTTGACAATAGCCACCGTTTCGTCTTCTGAAGAATAAGTGACACTCTTGTCTGTAGCATTGCCCGGATTGACTGTGACATATTGAGCCAAATCGAAAGTCTTACCATTTTCCACCTCTATACTTTGTCCGGCAGACTGAATGGTAATACTAGAAACAACCACTACATTGCTGATTACCCGAACCGGATATTTCACAAATGTGCCTGAGCCATCATCTACTCTTACAATAATTGTATCCGTACCCAACGGATTTGGAATAGCCCCGGTGGCAGGAGTCACCAATTTGGGAGTTATCAATCCGTCCGCACTCAAATCAATAGCCCCAGTAGGTTCACCGGCAAAATGATAACTCACTGCATTTTCTCTTGCGCTTTCGGGCATGATAAACGGTTTCAATTGCAAGGGCTGGCCTTCTGTCACCACCACCCCGAAGATGTCACTTTCCAAGTTCTTTGCATCTGTTACTGTGATATTCACGGCTTTGCCCACATTATCATCGTCGTCACACCCGGTAAACAAAGCTCCAAGTGAAAGCATTCCTGCCAATATATATACATTTCTTTTCATGGTCTTACACTATATTAATCTGTTATCTGTTAATGTCTTTCCAACCCGGATTCTGTTTCAATTCCGGATTCATGAGCAGTTCATTCAAAGGTATCGGATAATAATAACGTTTGTCATCCCACGGACGAACGCCATTGATAACAGTAGTCGATGT
>BLLV01000196.1 GCA_011959205.1 Bacteroidaceae bacterium | reverse complement strand
TGTTCCTAATATTCAAATGAATAATTGTAATACTTATATCGAACTGACGTTAAATAAATCAAAAGGTCGGGAAATGAAAAGCAGCCGTGCGAATCAAAACTTCCGCACGGCTGCTTTTTCATTTATTTCTGATCCAATCACAACTTTCTCCAATTCAGGCTCAAACTGTTCAGCACCACACTGACAGAACTGCATGCCATGGCAGCACTGGCAATCATCGGATTAAGCAGAATGCCATACAATGGGAACAGAATACCTGCCGCCACCGGAATACCTATCAGATTATAGATAAACGCCCAGAAAAGATTCTGACGGATCAACCGTACAGTCTTATGGGAAAGCTTAAAAGCTTTGGGTAGCAACAACAAATCCGAAGTCATCAGCGTAACCATCGCTACATCCATGGCAATATCCGTACCTTTGCCCATCGCAATACTTACATCGGCACGTGCCAACGCCTGTGAGTCATTAATGCCATCGCCTACCATAGCTACCACTCTTCCTTCAGCCTGCAATTCTTTGATGACATTCTCCTTGTCGGCCGGCAAAGCATCCGAGATAAAACGGTTCGCATCAATTTCCCCGGCCACATTCTGTGCAGTGAGATGCCCGTCACCGGTCAGCAATACAATATACTTTCCGCTCTCCTTCAGTTGTTTGACCGCTTGTCTGGAAGTATCTTTTATCTTGTCACTGATGGCGATAACCGCCAGCAATGTATTTCCCTCGCCAAAATAAACCAAACTCTTGCCACTCTTCTCATAAACCTCCACCATTCCTTTCAACAAGCCGGAAACTTCCGCTCCAAAGTCTTTCAGCAACCGATGGCTTCCTGCCCAAAAAGTCTTGTTTCCACGGGTCACCACAATTCCCCGTCCTGTCCGGCTCTCAAAAGAATCAATGATTGCCGGCTTCTCGCCTTCCTTCTTCAATGCCTCGACAATGGCCAATGCCAACGGATGTTCCGATTTCAATTCGGCAGCATACAGAATCCCCTTATGCTCGTTCTGCCATCCTGCATCATGCAACCATCCGGTCACCACAGGGCGCCCTTCGGTTACGGTACCCGTCTTGTCAAGTACCACTGTATCCACTTTCCGCATCTGTTCCAAGGCTACCGCATTCTTTATCAGAATATGCGATTCGGCCCCTTTGCCAATCCCTACCATCAAGGCAGTTGGAGTAGCAAGCCCCAAGGCACACGGACAGGCAATAACCAAAACAGACACTGCTGAAAGCATGGCGTAAGAAAAGTCGTCCGCCCCACCCACTACCATCCAAATAAGGAAAGTAAGAACAGCCACAGCAAGGACAACAGGAACAAAAACCGCAGTCACCTTATCCACAATACGCTGGACCGGAGCCTTGGAGCCCTGTGCTTCCTGCACCATGCGGATTATTTGTGCCAGCACCGTGTTTTTCCCCACCTTTTGAGCAGTCATAATAAACGCACCATTCTGATTGATTGTGCCGGCCAGCACCTTATCACCCTGCTTTTTCCCAACAGGAATAGGTTCACCGCTTATCATACTCTCATCTATAAAGGTTTCTCCATCGGTAATGGTTCCATCCACCGGAATCTGCTCACCAGGACGGACGCTCACCTGATCGCCGATCTGAAGTTCGGCTATCAAGATATCCTCTTCCCTACCATCTTTCACCACACGAGCCGTCCGAGGTTGCAATCCCATCAGTTTACGAATAGCCATAGAGGTTTTTCCTTTCGCTTTCTCTTCCATCAGCTTGCCCACCAATACGAAAGCTATGATAACAGTAGCAGCTTCATAATATACATGAGGTTCCAGTCCGCGGCTGTACCAAAATTCGGGATAGAACGTATTAAACAAACTGAACAAAAATGCAATGGAGGTGCTAAGTGTCACCAATGTATCCATATTACTGGTACGCTGAAGCGCCTGTTTCCAGGCATTCATATAGAAAGAACATCCCGAATATAAAATAACAGGAAGTGAAAGCAACAGCATCCACCAGTTTATTCCCGGCACGTTCATCAGAAACATCCCCAAAACAGCTACCGGCAAAGCAAAAATCCAAGCTACCACAGTCTTCCGCTTCAACTGCCCGTAATAAGATTGCTCCGCTTCCTCTTGTTCCTGTACGGAGTTATCCTCATCTATGATCAAATCAAAACCTATTTTCATCACAGCCTCTTTCAGTTGCTGCGGAGACACGATATCCGCATGATAAGTCACCGTCAAAGTAGCCGCCGCCAAATTAACCGACGCACTCTCCACGCCTTCTTGTTTCCTTACAATCCTCTCCGCATTGCCGGCACATGCCGCACAATGCATTCCCGTAACGGGATATAGTTTCGTTGTTATCTCACTCATATTCTTTTCTTTACTTATATATAATAGCTTATCAACGGACAAATTTAGCAAAAAGTTCATGCAATCTTGTTGCAAGCAGATAAATATATTTTCGATTTTTAGATGGACTTTTCACGAAGATATTCTATATTTGTGGAGAAAGTCCGGATAAGTAATCCGCATAAATAAACAAAAAGTTATGAAAAAAAGAAATCTCGTATTATCCGTTATGGCAACTTGCCTCGTATCCTGCTTTTTATTATCGGGATGTAACGGGCTAAAACAAAATGATAGTAAAACAGTAAAAACTGTAAAGGTGGAAGAACAAGCCCATTTACAAGATGACACGGCCTCTCCCGCCTGCAAGATTACTATTGATTATAGCTATTTAGCAGAATCAGATGCTGCGGACAGCATATCACAACGCATCAACCGCACCATACAAGCCCATATTTTGGGAAAAGAATATGCCCGGATGAATCCGGAAGTTGCTGTCGATTCTTTTAAAAACACCTACATTAGCAACTACCGCAGGGATGTGAACAAATTCTATCAGGAAGATATCAAGAACGGAACTCCCAAAGACGAACTTCCCACATGGTACAACTATGAATACGGGCTGACCTCCTATTTCAGCGAAGGCAAAGAAGGGATTCTGAATTTCGTTGCAGAAACTTTTCAATATACAGGCGGAGCACATCCCAATTCATGGAACAAATGGATGAACTTCGAGAAAAACACCGGCAAACTGCTCACTTTGAAAGATGTATTCATGGCGGGATCGGAAAAGCCGATGAGCGACATGTTACTGAAAGAACTGATAACAGAGATGGCTACCCGTCTGGAAGACAGCTCCATCACCTCACTGGAAGGACTTCAGGATGCAGGCATCTTAAACTCTACCAACATGTATGTGCCCGACAATTTCTTGTTAGAAAAGGAAAAAGTATCTTTCCTGTATAATAAATATGATATCGCTCCCTACGCTGTAGGAGTCATCACCCTCTCTTTGCCCTACACATCGGTAGAGAAATATATGATACATTAAATAACGATTTTAAGCATAGAATGGAACTAATACTGAAATATTTCCCTAACCTCAGCGAGCAGCAGAAAACACAGTTTGCCGCATTGTATGATTTATATACGGATTGGAATAGCAAGATCAATGTAATCTCACGCAAGGACATCACTAATCTGTACGAACATCATGTATTGCACTCGCTAGGCATAGCCAAAGTGATAAACTTCACCCCCGGTACCCAAATTATGGACTTGGGCACAGGAGGCGGTTTCCCGGGTATCCCTCTGGCCATCCTGTTCCCCGAAGTCCAGTTTCATCTAGTGGACAGTATCGGTAAGAAAGTGAAAGTAGCTACGGAAGTAGCCCATGCCATCGGACTGAAGAATGTCACTTTCCGTCATTGCCGCGCCGAAGAGGAAAAAAGAAAATTCGATTTCGTAGTAAGCCGGGCTGTCATGCCCTTGGGCGATTTAATCAAGATTATCCGTAAAAACATCGGACAGGAACAACATAATGCCCTGCCCAACGGGCTGATTTGCCTGAAAGGCGGAGAGTTGGAACAAGAGACCATGCCCGTGAAGCACAAAACAGTGCTCTACGATTTAAAAGACGAATTCACAGAAGATTATTTTGAGACCAAGAAAGTGGTTTATGTAACCATCAACGGTTGACAACTATAGATGAAAGGACAATGAAAATAAAGAAATTTGAATTCAATATGTTTCCGGTAAACTGTTATGTGTTATCGGACGAAACAAAGGAAGCCGTCATTATTGATGCCGGTTGCTTTTACGAGGAAGAAAAGCAAACCCTTAAAAGATATATTGACAGCAATGGCCTGACAGTGAAACATCTATTGAATACTCACCTGCATCTGGACCATATTTTCGGCAACCCGTTCCTGTTACAGGAATACGGACTGAAAGCCGAAGCCAATCAAGCGGATGAATTCTGGCTGGAACAAGCACCCGCCCAGTCACGTATGTTTGGTTTCCAATTGCCCGAAGCACCCGTACCATTAGGAAAATATATCTTTGACGGAGATATCATTACTTTCGGCAATACCCAGCTGGAAGCTATCCATGTACCGGGTCATTCGCTGGGAAGTATCGTTTTTTACTGCAAAGAAGACCACTGTATCTTCAGCGGTGATGTGTTGTTCCAGGGAAGTATAGGACGTGCAGACCTTACAGGAGGTAACTTCGACGAACTTCGTGAGCATATATGCAGCCGTTTGTTTGTACTTCCCCCCGACACGGTAGTCTATCCCGGTCATGGAGACCCGACCACTGTGGGATCAGAAAAAGTAAACAACCCTTTTTTTAGATAAGATGACACTTAAAATTTAACTTATATACTACTACCATGAAAACAGATTTATTAGCAGACCGACATATCGGTATACAGGAAGAAGACCTTCCCGTTATGTTGGAAAAGATTGGCGTAAAGAGCCTTGACGAACTGATTAACAAAACAATTCCGTCCAAAATCCGTTTGAAAGAACCTCTGCCACTGGCTGCTCCCATGACAGAACGGGAGTTTGCAGAGCATATTACCGAACTAGCCTCACAAAACAAGATTTATACCTCTTATATAGGTATGGGCTGGTATGACAGCATCACTCCGGCAGTCATTCAACGCAATGTATTCGAGAATCCGGTGTGGTACACCTCGTACACTCCCTATCAAACCGAAGTTTCACAAGGACGTTTGGAAGCACTGATGAACTTCCAGACTGTCATATCCGACCTCACAGCCATGCCGTTGGCAAACTGCTCACTGCTGGATGAATCTACCGCCGCAGCCGAAGCTGCCACCATGATGTATGGGCTCCGCACCCGCGACCAACAGAAAAGCGGAGCCAATGTATTGTTTGTGGATGAAGAGATTTTCCCACAGAACCTGGCAGTCATCCAAACCCGCGCCCTTCCGCAAGGCATGAAGATCCAAGTAGGAAATTACAAGGAATTAGAATTTACCCCGGATATTTTTGCCTGCATCCTGCAATACCCCAATGCCAGCGGTAGCGTGGAAGACTATCGTGAGTTTGTGGAAAAGGCACATGCCGCCCATTGCAAAGTAGCCGTGGATGCTGATATCATGAGTTTGGCATTGTTGGTTCCTCCCGGCGAATGGGGAGCAGATATCGTGTTCGGAAGCACCCAGCGCCTGGGTATCCCCTTGTTCTACGGAGGCCCGTCCGCAGCCTACTTCGCTACGCGTGACGAATATAAACGCAATATGCCTGGACGTATCATCGGCTGGTCTAAAGACAAGTATGGCAAACTGGCTTACCGCATGGCTTTACAGACCCGCGAACAACATATTAAACGCGAAAAAGCAACTTCCAACATCTGTACCGCACAGGCATTACTGGCTACAATGGCGGGCTTCTATGCCGTTTATCACGGGCAGGAAGGTATCAAAAATATAGCCAAACGCATTCACAGCATCACCACCTGGTTGAACAAGGCACTAACCCGTCTGGGATATGTACAACATAATGAACTGTTCTTCGACACCCTGCGTTTCAGTCTGCCCGACCACGTTTCGGCTCAGAAACTGCGTACCATCGCATTGAGTAAAGAAGTAAACCTCCGTTACTATGATAATGGCGATGTAGGTTTCAGCATTGACGAAACCACCGACCTGAAAGATGTCAACCTGCTGCTTTCCATCTTCTCCATTGCCGCCGAGGAAACCGTTCAAGAAGTGACGGAGATTCCCGAAGCATCTTCATTGAATCGTGAACTGCGCCGCCGTACTTCCTTCCTCACCCACGAGGTATTCAACAAGTATCACACTGAAACTGAAATGATGCGTTATATCAAACGTTTGGAACGCAAAGATATTTCATTGACACATTCCATGATTTCATTGGGTTCTTGTACCATGAAACTGAATGCCGCTTCGGAAATGCTCCCACTCAGCAACTTAGGCTGGATGGCCATACATCCGTTAGCACCTGAGGATCAAACGAAAGGCTATCAGACATTAATCAATAACTTAAGCGAGCAGTTGAAGGTTATTACCGGATTTGCAGGAGTCACTTTGCAACCTAATTCAGGTGCGGCAGGAGAATACACGGGACTTCGTGTCATCCGCGCTTATCTGGAAAGTATCGGACAGGGACACCGCAACAAGATATTGATTCCGGCATCAGCCCATGGTACGAATCCGGCATCAGCCATTCAGTGCGGATATACCACGGTGACTTGCGCCTGTGACGATAAAGGTAATGTAGACGTGGAAGACTTGCGTGCAAAAGCAGAAGCCAACAAGGATGATCTGGCTGCATTAATGATTACCTATCCGTCCACTCATGGTATCTTTGAACCGGAGATTGCGGAGATTTGTAAAATTATTCATAAATGTGGAGCACAGGTTTACATGGATGGCGCAAACATGAATGCACAGGTAGGTCTGACCAATCCGGGTACCATCGGTGCCGATGTATGCCACTTGAACCTGCATAAGACTTTTGCCAGCCCTCACGGTGGCGGCGGTCCCGGTGTAGGTCCCGTTTGTGTAGCCGAACATCTGGTTCCGTTCCTTCCGGGACATCAAGTTTTCGGCAACAGCGCCAATCAAGTTTCTTCCGCTCCATACGGTAGCGCAGGAATCCTGCCTATTACTTACGGTTATATCTGCATGATGGGTGCCGAAGGTCTGACCAATGCCACCAAGACAGCTATTCTGAGTGCCAATTATCTGGCAGCCTGCTTCAAGGATACCTACGGCATTGTATATACCGGTGCTACGGGCTTTGTAGGCCACGAAATGATTTTAGACTGCCGCTATCTGCATGACGAGACCGGGATCAGCGAAAATGATATCGCCAAGCGTCTGATGGACTATGGCTATCATGCACCTACCCTTTCTTTCCCGGTTCACGGCACATTGATGATTGAGCCGACTGAAAGCGAAAGTTTGTGGGAATTGGATAATTTTGTAACCGTGATGCAAACCATCTGGCAGGAAATTCAAGAAGTGAAGGATGGCAGTGCCAATAAAGAAGATAATGTATTGGTCAACGCCCCACATCCTGAATATGAAGTGGTGGCCAATGAATGGAATCACAGTTACAGCCGTGAGAAAGCCGCTTATCCTATCGAATCGGTACGCGATAACAAATTCTGGATCAATGTAGCCCGGGTAGATAATACATTGGGTGACCGCAAGCTGTTGCCTACCCGTTATGGCAAGTTTGAATAAAAAAACACTGTCCTAAATTAAAGAAGAAGAGAGGGTGTGTCGTAATGCACGATGCACCTTCTTTTTTTCGTTAGCTAAAAATCAGTTACCCTTCTTTAAACTGCAATATATTAAAGAAGACTTTTTGCCCTTTTTATTAGCCTTTTCCAGAGATTTCCGCTATTTTTGCACGTTTTTAATACAGATCATGCATGGAACTATTTACCACAGATATAATCTTACCAGTAGCTTCAGGGGCTCTGTTCATCACACAGACCATTTACTATCTAGGGCTATATGGCAAACTATCCACTCACAACAGGAAAACATATACCACTGATATAAATACCAAGAATCCTCCACTGTCTGTCATTATTGTAGCAAAAGATTCCACCGACGAATTGCAAAAAAACCTTCCATTCATTGTAGAGCAAGACTATCCGGAATTCGAAGTGATTGTGATTTACGACCGGTCGGCGGATGATTGTGATGACACCTTGAAATTACTGGAAGACCAATACCCCCATCTCTATCATACCTTTATTCCCGACAGTGCACGCTATATCAGTCATAAAAAACTGGGAATAACAATGGGCATCAAAGCCAGCCGTTATGAATGGCTGGTGTTTACCGAACCAAATTGTCGACCGCAGAGTAATCAATGGCTGAAACAAATGGCACGCAATTTCACGCCTGCCACCGAAATCGTTTTAGGATACAGCAACTACGAAAAAGTATCAGGATGGCTTAATAAGAAAATCACTTTCGACACGTTACTGAACTCTATGCGTTATTTGGGTATGGCTGTTTCCGGGCATCCCTATATGGGCACAGGACGGAATTTGGCTTATCGAAAAGTGTTATACTACAAACAGAAGGGATTCGCCTCCCACCTGAATCTGCAACGCGGGGAGGATGATTTATTCATCAATGAAACGGCAAATGCGCACAATACACGGGTCGAGACCAGCCCCGAAAGCTTGATGCGAATCACAATGCCCAAATATAAAAGAATATGGTGTGAAGAAAAAATAAGTTATGCGGCTACTAGCCGGTTGTTCAAGGGACCCGCCCGTTATATCATAGGATTCGAAACTTGCAGCAGGCTATTGTTTTACGCGACCATCATCGCCACTATGACCATCAGTATTCTTTTCCATCAATGGATTACTTTAGGTATTGCCGTTTTGTTGTGGGCAACACGTTTCGTGATGCAACTGATTGTTTTCAGAAAAACTGCCAAAGCTCTTAGTGAACAGAAGTTCTGTGCATTACTCCCTGTATTCGATTTTCTTCAACCCGTATGGAATGGGGTATTCAAACTACAACGCAAACTCAGACGGAAAAATGAATTTATGAGAAAATAAAAAGAGAATGAAACCAAATATGGATTATTAAATAATATGAATATGATCAGATTAAATGTTTTTATCCAAGTAAGCGAGAGCAACCGTAATGCTGCCTTAGAAACAGCAAAAGAATTGGTAGCACAATCTCTAAATGACAGTGGGTGTATCGCTTACGATGTTTTCGAGAGTGCGACACACAAAGATGTACTTATGATTTGCGAAACATGGAAAAATGCCGAATCACTGGATGCACACGAGAAAGCAGCACATTTTGTAACTTTAGTTCCCAAACTGCAAGAATTGGGCAACATGAAATTAGAAAAATTTGAATTCTAATCCGAGGGGAATCCCATCTAGAATTATTTAATCAAACAATTCCAGACTTTGGGCTTATAGCGTCAAAGTCTGGATCTATTCATGAAGAGAACTGGTATAGCCGAATACTCCCTACATAAAAAAAATCCTCCGGAACTTTCCAGTTCCGGAGGATTCTCTAAAAACGGCGGCTACCTACTCTCCCACTGTGACGCA
>BLLV01000195.1 GCA_011959205.1 Bacteroidaceae bacterium | reverse complement strand
CGATTTCTTTCTGGATTATATCCCGATGTACGACAAGTTCCGTGCGGTTTCCTCTATTCTGGTCATTGCCGAGTTTACCATCCCTCTGTTGGCTGTCCTTGCCTTGAAGGAGGTTATGGCACGTCCGCAACTGATGAAGGAACAGGCCCGTTCGTTTTATATCAGTCTGGGATTGACAGGCGGCATCGCTTTACTGTTTGCATTGGCTCCCGGTTTCTTTTTCCCGTCGTATGTCTCAAGCGCGGAAATGCAGGCGCTGCAGGGTATTCCGGCCGATCAACTGGCTCCGTTACTTGCCAATCTGGAAGAAATCCGTCAGCATATCTTTACTTCGGATGCATGGCGCAGTTTCTTTATTATTATAATAGGTGCGGCGGTTCTTTGGGGGTATGGCATGGGCAAACTGAAGGCGCAGGCGACGATTTTGGCATTGGCTGTCCTCTGTCTGGCAGATATGTGGAGTGTGAACAAACGCTATTTGTATGATGAACAGTTTGTGGAAAAGGTGCAGCAGGATAATTCCTTTAAACCGACCGAAACGGATAAGGCGATACTGGCTGATAAAACGTTGGATTTCCGGGTGCTGAACCTGGCCGGCAATACGTTTAATGAAAACACGACTTCTTATTGGCATAAGAGCATCGGCGGATATCATGCCGCCAAGCTACGCCGCTATCAGGAAATGATAGAGGAACATATCAGTACCGAGATGAATGACGTGTTCAAGGCTGTCTCGGAGGCGGGAGGCGATATGCGGAAGGTGGATCCGTCCGGATTTCCTGTGCTGAACATGCTGAATACCCGTTACTTTATTCTTCCGCTGCAAGGTGGAAAGACTGTCCCGATGCAGAATCCCTATACGCTGGGAAATGCCTGGTTTGTAAACGAGGTGCAGTATGTGGACAATGCCAATGAAGAGATAGATGCCTTGCACCGGATAGACCCGGCAAGAACGGCTGTCGTGGATAAGAAGTTCCGTGCGGAGGTGGGACCGGCGGCTGAAACAGATACGCTGGGTAGTATCAAGCTGACTGCTTACGAGCCTAATGACTTGAAATATGAGACTAATTCCCAGACAGGAGGAACAGTGGTCTTCTCGGAAATTTACTATCCCGGTTGGCAGGCATACATTGATGGTGTGGAAGTGCCGCACGGAAGAGCGGATTATATTCTTCGGGCTATGAATGTGCCGGCCGGAAAGCATGTAGTGGAATTTAAGTTCGACCCGAAATCGCTGCATGTTACGGAAACGGTGGCTTTTGTGGCGTTGGGTGTATTGGCTTGTGTACTGGTCTTGTTCTTCTTCTTGCAGGTCAGAAAGGCTCGCAGGAAGATGGATTGAGACCTGTTGTCAGTCAGACTCTCCGGATTATTTGTAGAGCAGGCGCAGAACGAACCATAAGTGGTGTGTCACTGTGCTTGCCCATCCGTAGTGACGGCTCATAATGCGGAAGCGTTCTTTCAACGAGGCTTTATGGTTGCGGGTGGTCATTCCTTCATTCAGGTAATCAATAAGGGTTAGATGGGTGTTATGGAGTACCTCCGCTTTCTTCATGATACGGATACACCAGTCAAAGTCTGCGGAGAAACGGTATCGCAGGTCGTATGGCTCCACCAGATCGCGGCGGGCGAAAAATGCCTGATGGCAGACCAGCATTCCTTGCTTGAAGCTTTTCCAGGTAAGCGTTACGGGTGCGGACAGGCGGCGCATGTGTAAAAAATGCCCTTGGCTGTCTACTATTTCCGTTTCCCCATACAGCACTCCCGGCAAGTCTGTTCCATGGATGGAATGTACCATTTGCAGCAAGGTGTCATCCTCGTGCAGGCCGTCGCCGGCATTCAGGAAACAAAGATAGTCTCCGGTTGCCCATTTTATTCCTTTGTTCATGGCATCATATAGACCTTGGTCGGGCTCACTGATAACGGTGGTGATATGTTCCTGATATTTGTGAATGATATCCAGTGTGCCGTCTGTTGATCCCCCGTCCACAATAATGTATTCCAGGTTCTTATAGGTCTGCGTGACAATGCTCTGTATGGTATCCTCCAATACTTTTGCAGCATTGTAGGTGACGGTAATGATAG
>BLLV01000194.1 GCA_011959205.1 Bacteroidaceae bacterium | reverse complement strand
AGGCTATGTCCATATACTGTGGCACCTTGAAATCTTTGATTCCGTTCATAGTTGTCATAAGTTTATTTGTTGATGGTTATAATGGGGCGCACCCGGTGCGCCTGTGTCTTGGGCGTCTCTTGCATGGCTCCGCTGCCCATTGAATAAAGCCATGCCTTTGCCGTCTGTTGTCCCTCCACTTCCGTTGAAGTCCAGTACCAGCAGTTGTCCGGAACTTGCGGCAACGGATCGCCGCCACATCTCTCTATGACAGGATTGACGGTCACACGGGCCGCGTACAGCAACCGGGCCTGTGCCACCGAGGGCACGTAGGCACTCTGTCCGTATCTCCACAGGTCGAACACCGCTTCGGCCATCGGCGAAGCCGTTTCCCTGGTATCGTATAGCGCGAAGGTGTTCGCATTCCCGTCATACGCCGTAATGTCCGCCGACGTGCCTTGCTGGATGCCGAGACTGTCAGCGAATGCCTGCGGTGCGATGTCCCACAGATAGACCGCATAGCCGTCACCCTCCGTTTCCCCGTGAGGGTCGGTATGGAAAACGACGGCAATCGCCTGTTTTCCGGATTGCTCATACTCACTATATGACAAGGCCGTACCGTCCGTGCATAGGACATGGCCCGGACGTACCGCCGTGTCGGGCACCTCTATATGCGCATCACAGGCGGCAACGGCAATCGCCATGACGACAGCCGGCACGGTCCGACACGCTTTTCTGATAATGTTCTGTCTCATCTTTCCCTTATTTTATCGGTAGTTTCACTCCAAGCACGATACCTGCACGAAACAGGTCTGCGCCTTTTATCATCACATCTCCCTTGGCCTGCCAGTAAAGCGTCCAGCCTGAGCGCAGCACATAGTTGTGCTCGTAGCCGAAATGCAGGCCGGCCAGAAACTTTTTCGTATCACTCCCTGCCGAAGCCCCGATACGCAGGTTGCCGTAGTGGTTGCGTCCTCTTGAGACGTTGGGCTTGTAAGCCACACCGAACCCATAAGTGCGATAGTTCTGCCAGAAAGATTCCGGGCATATATGGCCGCACGAGCCGCATTCCTTCCATTGCAGGTAACCGTTGGCGAAGAACTCCCACGCATGGCGGTAGTTCATCTCATGCTCGTAGGCGAGCGTCACGTCCATGCCGTTCTTATAC
>BLLV01000193.1 GCA_011959205.1 Bacteroidaceae bacterium | reverse complement strand
CCCCATGCGTGACAGGCATGTATTCTAACCAACTGAACTAACGCACCAATATTTCAATCTATCTCTTTTCAATGCTTTCTCTCTCGATTGCGGGTGCAAAGGTACGCATTATTTTTAAATCTGCAAGCATTAGAACAAAAAAACACAAAAAAAATATTTTTCAGCCCCTCCTATCCTACTCCTCATAAAATTACAGCATTGCATTATTCCAATCTTTTTTGCAAACTTTTTATCAGAAAAATTAGCATATCAGCAATAATTCGCTATTTTTGCACACTATTATGCTCCTTTCTTACATTATGCAGAAACACATTGAACGAAAAGGATGGGGGTTATAAAAATAAAACAGTTATCTTTAGCTAATGAAAATTGCTGTCGTAAAATATAATGCAGGAAATATCTACTCGGTAGAATACGCTTTGAGGCGCCTGGGAGTAGAAGCAACCATCACTTCCGACAAGGAAACACTGATGAGTGCTGACAAAGTTATCTTCCCCGGCGTGGGCGAAGCCGAAACAACCATGAACCATCTCCGGCAAAACCGGCTGGATGAAGTGATCAAGAACTTAAAGCAACCCGTATTGGGCATCTGCCTAGGGATGCAACTGCTGTGCCGACATTCCGAAGAAGGAAACGCAGACTGTCTGGGCATCTTTGACACGGATGTAAAATTATTCACCCCCGCACGGCATGAAGACAAAGTGCCGCACATGGGATGGAATACGCTGACCCATGTACGCAGCGGCCTGTTCAAAGGATTTGCCAAAGAAGAATTTGTTTACTTTGTCCATAGCTTCTATGTACCCTTAAACGAATTTACAGCAGCACAAACGGATTATATCCTCCCCTACAGTTCGGCGTTGCACAAAGATAATTTCTATGCAACACAGTTCCACCCCGAAAAGAGCGGAGCCGTAGGAGAACGAATCCTGAGGAACTTTTTAGAATTGTAAACCGTTACGTTATATAATAATGTATAAGAAAAAACAGATATGATAGAATTAATTCCTGCTATAGACATTATTGATGGCAAATGCGTCCGTCTCTCTCAAGGAGATTATAGCACCCGGAAAGTATATAACGAAAACCCGGTTGAAGTAGCCAAAGAGTTGGAAGCTCATGGCATTCACCGTCTGCACGTTGTCGATTTGGATGGAGCTGCTTCACACCATGTTGTAAATTACCGTATACTGGAACAAATCGCCAGCCGCACTTCCTTGGTCATTGATTTCGGAGGAGGAATAAAGACAGACGAAGACCTGGTCATCGCTTTCGACAATGGCGCACAAATGGTAACCCTAGGCAGCGTAGCCGTAAAAAATCCCGGGCTTTTCAAGAAATGGCTGGAACAATACGGAAACGAGAAAATCATTCTGGGGGCTGACGTAAAAGAGAACAGGATTTCCGTCAATGGCTGGAAAGAGGAAAGCCAGCAGCAGCTGATCCCTTTTTTGAAAGATTATACTAAAGAAGGCGTTTTCAAAGTGTTGTGCACCGACATCAGCCGTGACGGAATGTTGCAAGGGCCTTCCGTGGAATTATACAGGCAAATCCTGAAGGAGTTTCCGGATATGCACCTGATAGCCAGCGGAGGAGTAAGCTGCATACAGGATATTATAGATCTGGAAACAGCCAAAGTCCCGGCAGTTGTTTTCGGCAAAGCGTTATACGAGGGAAAAATTACATTGAAAGAATTAAACCGTTTCATGTAAGAACACATTATGTTAGCAAAAAGAATCATACCTTGCCTGGACATCAAAGACGGGCAGACCGTAAAAGGAACCAATTTCGTAAACTTACGCCAGGCAGGCGACCCGGTGGAACTGGGACGCACCTACAGTGAACAGGGAGCTGACGAGCTGGTCTTTCTTGACATCACTGCCAGCCATGAAGGACGCAAAACTTTTACCGATTTGGTAAAACGGGTAGCGGCTAATATCAACATCCCCTTTACCGTGGGAGGAGGCATCAACGAACTAAGCGACGTAGACCGGCTATTGAACGCGGGAGCCGACAAAGTATCCATTAACTCATCGGCCATCCGCAACCCGGACTTAGTGGATGAGATTGCCAAACATTTCGGTTCACAGGTGTGTGTGGTAGCCATTGACGCCAAGCAGACCGGAACGGATTGGAAATGCTACTTGAACGGTGGCCGGATTGAAACGGACAAATGCCTGTTTGACTGGGCCAAAGAGGTAAATAATCGTGGCGCAGGCGAAATACTCTTCACCAGCATGAACCATGACGGAGTGAAAAACGGCTACGCCAACGAAGCCCTCTCCACCCTGGCCGATTTACTGACAATTCCCGTCATCGCATCAGGAGGTGCCGGATGTATGGAACATTTCCGCGATACATTTGCAGAAGGAAAAGCAGATGCCGCACTGGCTGCCAGCGTTTTTCATTTCGGAGAGATTAAAATTCCCGAATTAAAACAGTATCTTTGCAAGCAAGGAATTAATGTGAGATTATAACTTTGTTTTAAAATATAGAAAAATGGATTTGAATTTCGAGAAAATGAACGGGCTGATCCCCGCCATCATACAAGACAACAGCACCAACAAAGTACTGATGCTAGGGTTTATGAATGAAGAAGCATACCGGAAAACAGTAGAAACCGGCAAAGTCACCTTCTTCAGCCGCACCAAAAACCGCCTGTGGACCAAAGGGGAGGAAAGCGGAAATTTCCTGAATGTAGTTTCCATGAAAGAGGACTGCGACAAGGACACCCTGCTGATTAAAGCAAACCCTGCGGGTCCCGTATGCCATACCGGAACAGACACCTGCTGGGGAGAAGAAAACAAAGAAGACATCATGTTCCTGAAGGAATTACAAGACTTCATTGGCAAACGCCATAAGGAAATGCCCGCAGGCTCTTACACCACCAGCCTGTTCCAATCCGGCATCAACAAAATGGCGCAGAAAGTAGGCGAAGAAGCCGTGGAAACGGTTATCGAAGCTTGTAACGGAACCGATGAACGCCTTATTTACGAAGGAGCCGACCTGATATACCATCTAATTGTACTGCTCACCTCAAAAGGGTATCGCATCGAAGACCTTGCCCGTGAATTGAAAGAACGCCATAGCGCTACGTGGAAAAAACACTAAATGATGGACGGGGCTCTCATTCGATATAAAAACGTACACATCAGCCAACAAGAATTAAGCGTATTGGAAGATGTGAATCTGGAACTGAACAAAGGGGAATTTGTGTACCTCATCGGAAAAGTCGGTTCCGGAAAGACTTCATTGCTGAAAACGATTTACGGCGAACTGGACATACAGTCGGGAGAAGCCGAGGTGCTAGGCTACAACATGGCTAACATCAAGCGAAAACATATTCCCGAACTGCGCCGCTGCCTGGGCATTGTCTTCCAGGATTTCCAGTTGCTGACCGACCGCACCGTACACGCCAACCTCAGCTTTGTGCTGCGCGCCACCGGATGGAAAAACAAAGCAACCATCAACGCACGCATCGAAGAAGTATTGGACCAGGTGGGAATGACCGGCAAAGGATACAAAATGCCCAACGAGCTGTCGGGCGGCGAGCAACAACGTATCGTTATCGCCCGAGCCATCCTGAACCGGCCGGACATCATTCTGGCCGACGAGCCGACCGGCAACCTGGACACGGAAACAGGGCGCAAAATCATAGAGCTTCTGAAATCCATCTGCGCCACAGGCTCCGCCATCATAATGACCACCCATAATCTGAACCTCTTGTCAGAGTATCCGGGAGTTGTTTACCGCTTCGAAAACCATCATATTAAAGAAGTGACAAACGAATACTGCACTTTTTCTCGCTAAAATGCTGATTTTTGCAGTCTTATTTGTATATTTGCGCATTAATTATCAATATAGGAACAATTAAAATACGAAACGAAAAATGAAAGTTTTAAAGTTTGGAGGTACTTCGGTAGGTTCTGCACAAAGAATGAAAGAAGTAGCCAAATTAATTACCGACGGTGAACAGAAGATTGTTGTACTTTCAGCCATGTCTGGAACTACAAACACGTTGGTTGAAATTTCGGATTATCTGTATAAGAAAAATCCCGAAGGTGCGAATGAAATCATTAACAGACTGGAGGCTAAATATAAACAGCATGTGAATGAACTTTATTCTACTGACGAGTATAAACAGAAAACACAGGAATTCATAAAAGCACAGTTCGATTATATTCGTTCGTATACAAAAGATATTTTCACACTGTTCGAAGAAAAAGTAATCCTGGCACAAGGCGAGTTGATCTCCACCAACATGGTCACCAACTATTTACAGGAGCAGGGAGTCAACGCTATTCTGCTTCCGGCACTGGAGTTCATGCGTACGGACAAGAACTCGGAACCCGATCCCGTATATATAAAGGAGAAACTGGCCGCACAGCTGGAAATACATCCGGGTGCCGAAATCTATATCACACAAGGATTTATCTGCCGTAACGCCTATGGTGAAATAGACAACCTGCAACGTGGCGGAAGCGACTATACCGCATCACTGATCGGTGCCGCTGTAAATGCCTCTGAAATCCAGATATGGACAGACATTGACGGCATGCACGATAATGACCCGCGCATTGTGGACAAGACTTCTCCCGTACGCCACCTGCACTTCGAAGAAGCTGCCGAATTGGCCTACTTTGGCGCGAAGATCCTGCACCCCACCTGCGTGCAGCCTGCCAAGTATGCCAATATTCCCGTCCGCCTGCTTAATACAATGGAGCCTACAGCGCCGGGCACTTTGATATCCAATGATACGGAAAAAGGCAAAATCAAAGCAGTTGCCGCCAAAGACAACATCACTGCCATCAAGATCAAATCGAGCCGCATGCTGCTGGCCCACGGATTCTTGCGCAAAGTATTCGAAATCTTTGAAAGTTATCAGACTTCCATCGACATGATCTGTACTTCGGAAGTCGGCGTTTCCGTATCCATTGATAACACCAAGCACCTGAATGAAATTCTGGACGACTTGAAAAAATATGGTACAGTAACTGTAGACCAGGCCATGTGTATCATCTGCGTAGTCGGTGACTTGGAATGGGAAAACGTAGGGTTCGAAGCCAAGGCATTGGATGCCATGCGCGACATACCGGTACGTATGATCTCATTCGGCGGTAGCAACTACAATATTTCTTTCCTGATTCGTGAAGAAGACAAGAAAAAAGCATTGCAGTCATTAAGCGACCATTTATTCAACAATAAATAATTTCTACTGCAGGGGCGGATTGAATCCGCCTGAATACATCTCACTCTACAAAGTGGGTGTATTCGGGCGAATTTAATTCGCCCCTGCTCCTAAAAACAAAATACAATATGAAAGGAACATTCCCCGTAAACAAGTTCAGAGAGTTGGAGACTCCCTTCTACTATTACGATGTCAATGTGCTGCGAGAAACCTTGTCGTGCATCCATAAGGAAGCCGGCAAATACAATAATTTCTGCGTGCATTACGCCGTAAAGGCCAATGCCAACCACAAAGTTCTGACAATTATCCGCGAGAGCGGTCTGGGAGCCGACTGTGTAAGCGGCGGAGAAATCCGCGCAGCCATTAAGGCCGGATTCCCGACCAACAAAATAGTCTATGCAGGCGTAGGCAAGACAGACTGGGAAATTAACCTAGGATTGGACTATGATATCTTCTGCTTCAACGTAGAGTCCGTACCCGAACTGGAAATCATCAACGAACTGGCTGCCGCCAAAGGCAAGACAGCCCGTGTAGCTTTCCGTATCAACCCGAATGTAGGTGCGCATACCCATGCAAATATCACCACCGGACTGGCCGAGAACAAATTCGGAATCAGCATGGAAGATATGGACAAAGTGATTGATATGGCCGAAACACTGCCTCATGTAAAATTTGTAGGCTTACACTTCCACATCGGTTCCCAGATTCTGGATATGGGTGATTTTGTGGCCTTGTGCAACCGTGTAAACGAGCTACAGGAAAAACTATATGCCCGCCAGATCATAGTAGAGCATATCAATGTAGGCGGCGGCCTGGGCATAGATTACTCCCACCCCAACCGTCAGGCCATCCCCAACTTCGCGGAATACTTTGCCACCTATCACAAGCATTTGAAACTACGCCCCCAGCAAACTTTACATTTCGAACTGGGACGTGCCGTGGTAGGACAGTGCGGCAGCCTTATCAGCAAAGTGATTTACATCAAGCAAGGAGCTAACAAACAGTTCGCCATTCTGGATGCCGGTATGACCGACTTGATTCGCCCCGCCCTTTATCAAGCATACCACAAAATAGAGAACATCACTTCGGAAGAACCGGTAGAAACATACGATGTGGTAGGCCCTATTTGCGAATCATCCGATGTATTCGGCAAAGCCATCGACTTGAACAAAGCCCACCGTGGCGACCTCTTCGCCCTCCGTTCGGCAGGAGCGTATGGTGAAATTATGGCATCGGCTTACAATTGCCGTGCATTGCCCCAAGGATATACTTCGGAAGAGTTAGTGTAAACAGCGCTGCCCGAATATAAAAAGGGGCTGGCCGTTTTTTTTCGGTCAGCCCCTATCCCCCCTATAATGAATCAGAGTTTTACCGTCTTCACCTTTCCCGGAATGATGGTCAGGCGCACTGTGCCGTCGCTGCCTATCTCTACCTCCTGATAACGGGCTTCCACCACCACCTGCCCGTCCAGAGCCATCACCCCCCACTGGCAGGCATTTTCCTCGTATGCACAATAATATCCCACCGGAGGCAGGATTTTTCTGTACCGGGGAGGCACCACAATGCGCCCGCCCGACTTCAATCCCCATTTCATCCCCATTCGGAAAGGCAATGCATTCCTTATCTCCTCCAGCCTTTTCCGCCTTTTCCGCTCCTCTTCCTGCAATTGTTTCCGCCGGGCCGTTCCGGCACGCCGTCCGGCTTCCTCCTTCAGGCGTTCCATCACCGTAGGGAAATCCGCCTCGCCCGGACGGGGATCGTTACAGGCTACATACCGCTTTTGCTTCCCTTTCTCCACCTGGTAATAGTTCCCGTTCCCGTCCATCACCACAATGCTCCGGTCGGCCAGACGGCCGCAGCACCAATACACCTCCTCATCATCCCCTGCCAGCACGCAAGCGAAAACATCAAACAAGGTAGTCCACACAGGATCCACCAGCCGGCACTCCTTCGGAACACGGTAGTCCGGTATCTTCAGGTAAAAGTCATAAAAACAGATGCCGCTCCGGTTCACTCCGCGCATGGATACATACGGTTTTCCGGTACGGCTGAAAAAGGAATCCCCCACCTTCAGCAGCTCCACTCCGCCGTATGGCAGCTCCATACGGCCGAATGCCAGCACCACGGGTTTCTCCCGATAGGTTCTGTTTACCTTCAAGTCGATGTAAGACTCATTGCCCGCACAGTCTGTCACGGCAAGAAGATCCTCCCTCATGAACTTCATTTTCCGGCAGCAGTCCAGCTGTATTCCGGGCTGTCCGGCTCCATTCACCACACCTGCCCCCCCATTTCCGAACCTCACTGCCGCCCGGTCTCCGCAGACATCAAACACTTCCGGATACCGGGGCCTTACCGTCATCCTCTCCCCGCGCCTCAATCCCCAAAGACCGCTTTGTCTGTCATAATAACTTTTCAAGACAGGCTGTGTTTCTTTCTCCGGTGCGCAATCCTTCCGGTCTATAAGAGATTCCATCAGCCGGTCGTGCGTCATCACCACCTCCAGTTCATCCTCCCGCTTCCCGCCGCTTTCCA
>BLLV01000192.1 GCA_011959205.1 Bacteroidaceae bacterium | reverse complement strand
TTTCAAACGGCGCGACCATACCATCAACAACACAACAAGGACAGCACCTCCGATAACCAATCCGATAGACGCTTTGAACAAACCGGAAATGACAAAGATAACAAAAAGCGCCGCTATCATAATACGTATAACGATTGTCGATACCAAAGGAGCCCGGTTAGTCCGGCTATCATGCCACAATGTCATAAATTCCACCGAATGGTTTTTCTTCACCATAATAGCCCGCAAGAAAGGAGCGATACAAAGAATGATAAATACCACCCCCAGCAATGATGCCCAAAAATGCGGCAAATTCTCCTTAAAGAAAGGCACGACAAAGCGGAAAGAAAGCGCGATAATCGATATACTGACAATAGAGTAAACCACCGTAATACGTACCATCGCCAATATCAGCTTCTTCCACAAATTCTCATGGTTGAGCACAGTCTGCGATCCGGAAGAGTAGCGCATCAGGAGTTTCTGCCACGAAGCGGGAAGATGGGCGTCCACAAAAGAAGAAGCAGGTTCGGCAAGGCGAATCATATAAGGAGTAAGAAAAGTGGTTATGACAGAGACTGCCACCACTATCGGATACAAAAAGTCACTCGTCACATGCAAAGAGACTCCCAGAGATGCTATAATAAAGGCGAATTCACCAATCTGAGTCAAACTAAATCCGCATTGCATAGCCGTCTTTAACGGTTTACCAGAGAGCATCACCCCAAAAGTTCCGAATATGGACTGCCCCAAAATGACAGCCATAGTAATGACAATAATAGGCACAGCATATTCCAAAATCATTGCAGGATCCACCATCATGCCCACTGAAACGAAAAAGATTGCTCCGAAAAGGTCCTTTACAGGTTTCACCAACCGGTCTATAGATTCCGCTTCAATCGTTTCCGCCAGAATAGAGCCCATGATAAATGCACCGAATGCAGCAGAAAATCCCGTATTGGCAGCCATTACCACCATACCGAAGCAAAGCGCCAGAGATACGATAAGCAACGTTTCCTCCCCCATCAGCTTACGGCAACGTTTCAAGAATTCCGGAATCAGATAAATACCGACTACAAACCACAAAATAAGGAAGAATGCCAGTTTGCCGATACTCTCCAACATCTCCGTACCTTCAAAATTATGGCTTACCGCCATAGTAGAAAGCATTACCA
>BLLV01000191.1 GCA_011959205.1 Bacteroidaceae bacterium | reverse complement strand
AAGCGCGGCAGTCCAAATTTGCGTCTGGAAAACCAACCGGCGACGGCAGGAATGGGCCGGATAAGCGATAATAGGGAGATAATAGAAAAGGGAAGATGGCTCTGCCGGGTATAAAATGGGGATGCTATAATAGGGAGAAAATCGGTTTATAAAAGGAGAGTCAGTGCCTTGTGAGTGAAAGGATTTTTACCTTTCACCCACAGGTAGTATCATGGAATATAGAGGTTGTTCACAGGTACTCCTTTTGATGCGGCCTTGTTGTACGTGTAGAATGTCCCTCCTTTGGGGGTTCCGTCAAAATAGGCAATCAGCAGGGATGAGTGTCGTATCATATAGTCGTTCCTCTCATGGAAACACCTCGTGTAATAATCCTCGCTGAGTACCGTTACATCGTCTGCCTTTTCCAAAATGGCATTGTATTTCTCCCGTGCGGATGGGGCGAAGCGTTCACTTTGGTTTCTATAAGGTAGGATTGCCGACAGTGAAATGTCATGCAACTGCTCTTTTAGTTCCAGTACGGCTTCTGCCGCAAGCATATCAAAGCCTACCGCCATGCCACACCGGAAGTTGCGGACACCTTGCAGATAGGCATTGTATATAGCCACTTTCAACCGACCTTTGATTTGCGGGTATTTGACGTGAGGGATGTGCCTGTGTCCTGTAAAGGCCGCCGACGGCACGCCCTGTGAATTTGATTTCAATAAATTTGTAGTCATAATGCTGTCTATCTTGATTTTGCTGTTAATAATTCTGTTATTTGTTCAGATGCTTGACAGGCGGGGCGTATTCGTCCGTTTCGTCATACTCATACGTGGTATCCTCGTCCTCGTATTCGAGTTCATCGTAAGAGACACGGATGCGCCGGGGAGAATAGAACATCCTGAACATGGCGATAATCTTCTCTGTCAATGCCTTGCCCTCGGAGCTGATAAAATGGAGTTCTTTGGTGAGGTAGTCGAAATCGAAGTACGCCATTTCTCCCTCGTAACGGTCATAGGTATTGTATATCGTGACCGAAACGTAATCTTCCGTACAGCTCAACAACTCCACCAGATGTCCGTAACAGACAAACTCCGTGTTATTGCTCTTGCTGGTCGTCACCTTGTCTATCAGCTTCTCGATAAACTTGTAGGTCTTTTTCCTTTCCTTTTTCTTTGCCATTACCATATCGGTTTTAAGTTCTGTTTCTTTATTTTCCCTGTTCTCGGCTCTTGTACTGCCGTTCCGGGATTTTGCGGATGCCGAGATACCGTCATCGGAAGGTCTTATATGCACGGTCTTTCTTGAAAATTACGCTCTGTAAGAGGAAGAATTTTCAAGAAATACATTTCAGTCCGGACAATTAAGACACGATGACAGACCTTTGCGTCCGACAAATCCGGACGGCATGGCCAGCAGAAAGAAGAATTCGGGAGACGATATAAGGGGAAAGACAGGATGTGTATAAAAGGTATGTAAAAGAGGGAGGATTAAGGTACGGCCGGGCGGGTCGGACAAGGGTCTGCCGGGGCAAACACAAAGGGGACTCTTCCGATTCTGTGACAGGCAAGAATTCCGGCGTGCAGGATCTCTGCCCGTCATGGAACCGGATGTGTCACCGTTTGCCCCTGCCACAGCCGGCCCGGAATGAAAAGACACGATAGGGAGATCAGCAAAGGACGGAGAAACATCATGCCGATCCGGAACATGCCGTGAAATGCCGTGTTGTTTCGGCGTGCCGAAGCTCCGGCTTGAAACGGCACGTGCAGGGCGGCGTTTGTCCGCCCTTGCCTCCCCCGTGTCTTGTAATGCAGAGCGGGCTGCGGCACAGACATTCCGCTGATTCCGGGTGGGAAAGCCATCCGGAGGGATATATAAAAGGAAGGGGCTACCTTGACATTTTTCGGGTAAATACCGAAATTCCTGCTTTGCCAGGAGGAGAAAGGATAATTTTGGCCTTGAGTGTAAAAGGGTATCACGAGGACAAACAGCCCTTTGGCGTTTGTCTCACGAAAAATCCCCCTGCCCGGTCATCACGACCATGCAGAGGGAACGGTTAAAATATGAATTATGGTTAAGCCGCTTTGTCGGTGATTTTAAGTTCGGAAACCGGTACCTGTTCCTGTTCCGCCTCTTTCAGGCTCTCGTCAATCCGCTGCTGCAACTCCTTGCACTCCTGTTTGAGCCTTGCCAGTTCGTCCGACTTGTCCCACTTGCGGGCGATGATACCCTGCAAGGAGGGTATTTCTTTCTGCATTTTCTCCATCTTCCGCCGTTGCTCGTCAATCATGGACGGAAGCCTGTCGAGCGTGTTCTGCGGATATTGTGCCGATTCCGCAAATCCCAGCGGCAACGCACCGGACACTCCGCACCGGTATTTCAGTCCGCTTATCCCCTCCACGAGGAACGTATTGCGGTCGAATACCCCGTCAAATCCGTACTCGCTATGCACGAGCAGGTTCATCCCGGCATACGTGCCTATCGTGCCGTATGCTCCGCTGCGGTAGGTCTTGGCGATGCGGTGCAGCTCCCGTCCGGTCTCCTCGGCTGTGGCCTGCGGCAGATTCAGTAACAGCGTCCTACGCTCTTCCGTGTACGAAGCGACGTACTCCATGTCCCGCTTCATGTGTGCCACCATGCCGTCCGCTTTTTTCATTTCATCCTGCACGGCATTCATCTTGCGCTCCGCACGGATGCGCTCTTTCTTGAAAATGCCCTGTTCCTTTTCGAGCTGCATAATCTTGTTGTCGAGCTTCGCCTTTTCCAAAAGGTCGGTATTGCCGGAGAGGATAGCGACAAATTCAGCGAAGTTCATGCCGTTGTGTTCGTCCATGCTACCCTCGTCTATACGGCGCACCGCAATCGTACCATTATTGATTTGGTTAATGAACATCTGCTTGTTATTTAACAGGTTGAACTTGTAGCCATCAAGTGTTTTTTCCGTGCCGTAGATAACCACGTCCACGGTGTTGTTGCCCCAGAATTTCACGGTGTTACCCTTTCGTACCGCCCGCCCGTTGCGCTGTTCCATGTACGCCGGAACCCAAGGTATATCGAGGTGGTGTATCACCACCGCCCGTTCCTGGGCGTTTACGCCTGTTCCCAACATTGAGGTGGAACCGAATAGCACACGTACCCTGCCAGCGTTCATGTCGTCAAACAGCCGCTTTCTCGCCGGTTCGGAATGGACGGACTGAATGAAGCGTATTTCATCGGCGGGAATGCCGAGGCGCACCAGCTTGTCCTTGATGTCGCTGTAAATGTTCCACTCGCCCGGCTTATAAGTCGAAAGATCGGAGAAGACAAACTGCGTACCCCGGTTGGCGTTGGAACGCACGTAATAGTCGTAAATCGTCCGTGCGCAGATAGAAGCCTTGTTGTCCTCGCTGTCACCGAATTTTTCGCCCAACAATCGCATATCAAGGGACATCTTGCGTGCCACGTTGGTAGCCACAAGCATTTTCGCTTTCTTGAGGTTCTCCGGCTCTGGTATATCCAGCCCCAAATCTTCCCAATTTCCGCTATTTGCAAAGGCCACAAGCCGCCCTATCATTTCTTCCTGTTCAATGGTCGGAGGGCTGGAAAGGAAGCGCACGTTTTTATCCGGCACGTCAAGGTTTATCATGTCGGCGGTGCGGTAATCGGTAATCTCACGCAGGAATGTCGCCAATTCCGGCACTTTGATGTAGGTGCGGAAACGTTCTTTGCGTTTCACCTTTCCCGTTACGCTCAGTTCATAGTCGGCTGTCTTTTGGGTGAATATCGCCGCCCATGCGTCGAAGCAGCTGATGCGCTGGCTTCGGAGTTCCTGCGGACGCAGGTACTTGAACATCACGTATAACTCGGTCAGCGCGTTCACGACCACCGTACCCGACAGGAACGTAGCCCCCAAATCCCTGCCCGTGCGGTACTGGATGTCGCGAATGGCAAACAGCAGGTTCATCGCCCTTTGCGAGCCTTGCGTATTGCCGATACCGGCTACCCTCGTGTGGCGTGTCTGGAACATGAGATTTTTATAGCAGTGGCTCAAATCCAAAATTCCGGATTTGAGCCATTATCAGAACTTTTATGAGTTTCCTATTAAATTACTCAATTATTTAGTAATCATTTGTTTTGATCCGTAAACAGTTCTGATTATATTCCGTCATAATTGTAGAATAACTTTTAAACAAGATGCGATTATGGACATATTTAATCTGAATGAAAAAGTCGAGGGGCTTGTTTCTTATTTACAAGAAACCGGTTATTCAGCCATGTACATAGGCTATGTGAAGAAAATGGCTGAGTGGCTATCGGAAAATGCTAACCATTATAAATGGCAGAGTTTCTCCGACGTTGAACCGACATTAAAAGAATTGTGGTCCAACAAGTATACCTACAGGAACAAGGTACGCCTGTTGCGTGTAATCTGCCAATACATTGAGAATGGATTATTACCCGATGGTTGCAAACACTACAGCAAGCCTCACCACTATGAGTTGCTCGGCGCAGAATACAAGGATGTAACGGACATGGCTTTCAACATGGTAGACAGACGTTGCAAATTTTCAATAAATGTGAAGTATGCGCTATCTTCGTTCTTCTTCCGGCTACAGGAAATGGGAGTGTACTCATTCGAATCAATAACAGAAGATGCGGTATTGGAAGTGTTTTCCAAAGACAGAAAACCGAAAATGGGCCATTCGCTCAAATATTCGGTGGAATATGGGCTGAAAGCCTGTTTGCCTCACTATGGCAAATCCGTTGAACGTATAATCGCATACCTGCCGTCCATACCCAATATGCGGAAAAACATTCAATACCTTACGGAGCAAGAACTGACTGCTATCAGGCATACTTTAGAACACGATAGCACAATATCTCTACAGGACAAAGCCATCATAACCTTGGCCATGTACACGGGATTGCGTGGATGTGACATCTCTGCACTCACGCTTGACAGCTTCGATTGGGAACACGACCTGATAAAAATCACTCAGGCAAAGACGGGACAGCCCCTGACATTGCCACTCCGTGCCGTGGTAGGAAACGCTGTATTTGATTACCTGCTCAAAGAACGTCCCCGAAGCCCGGAACCATATGTTTTTCTTACAGTACAGGTGCCATACAGAAGGCTTCATACAAGCAATCTCGATGCTATATGCTCAAAAGTCATGTGCAAAGCAGGAATAAGACAAGGTGAAAATGAGAGAAAGAGTCTGCATCTGTTCCGCCACAATGTGGCAACGGCCCTGTTGCAGGGCGGTGTGCAGCAACCTGTCATAAGTGCCACCCTCGGCCATGCGTCCCCGGATTCTCTCGACCGCTACCTTAGTGCGGAATTCAAGAGGCTGAAGGAATGTTCATTGAGCATAGAATACTTTCCCGTAGGAAAGGGGGTGTTTGACGTATGAAAACTATTTCATTCCTATCCAACGCTATAGAATGGTATGAAAAATACCGCAAGGCTTCCGGGCGTAACAGCCATAGCTATGTCAAGAACGTAATACTGTTCGATCATTTTTGCGCAAGGGAATATCCGGGACAAACTGAGCTTACCCAAGAAATCGTGGACAGATGGTGCAGGCTACGTCCGACTGAATGCACAAACTCCTGCGTGTCACGTGTCTATCCTGTCTTGGACTTCATCAAGTACATGAACAAGCGTGGAATGACGAAAATTGACTTGCCGCAAGTGCCAAGGTCTGTGCCGAGGACTTATACGCCGCATCCTTTTACACACGATGAATTGAAACGCTTCTTTGACGCTTGCGACAACATAAAGCCAAGGCGTGGCAGACTCGCGGCCATCCAGCGCATGACACTGCCGGTGTTCTTCCGTTTACTGTACAGTTCAGGAATAAGGACAACCGAAGCCATCCTGCTGGAACGCGATGACGTAAACCTTGAAAATGGCGTGGTATCCATCAAACGTGGCAAAGGGTATGACCAGCATTATGTAGTCCTCCATGACACAATGTTGCCCCTGATGCGTACTTATGACGGAAAAATAGATGGACTGATTCCGAACCGCAGGGTGTTTTTCCCGACACCGGATGACAAGCCGCACCCTCCTGTATGGGTAACGTACCACTTCAAAGTGCTGTGGCAAAGCTGCAATTCATCCCGCGCAATCCCATACGAACTAAGGCACAACTACGCCATAGAGAACATAAACAGCTGGACACACCAAGGATTTGCCGTACATGACAAATTGCTGGCTCTAAGCAAGAGTATGGGGCACAGGCAAATAGAAAGTACATTGGCTTACTACTCTTTGACTCCGGCGATTTCGGACATAATGGCGTGTACCGACAATGAAATCAGCCAACAATTAACGCAAGACGATTATGAAAAAGAAGATTAACCCACAGGCCATGCAGATTGCCGCGTGCCTGCATGACTGGCTTGAACACCATGTGCCTTCCATCAAGGCGTGCAGCCGACATACCCTAAGAAACTACCATGTTTCCATGACGCTTTATGCAGAGTTCCTCAGAACGGTAAAAGGCATAACGCCCGAAACGTTGAATGCTGATTGCTTTTGCAAGAAAAACATTGAGGAGTGGATTGTTTGGATGAAAAAAGTCCGTAACTGTAGCCCGGCAACCTGCAATGTGAGATTGTCCGCCTTGCGCGCTTTTCTGAAATACCTATCAGATAATGACATATCATTCGTTTCAGTGTTCCTGCAGGCGGAGAATGTGCCGAATGAAAAAACTCCAAAAAGGAAAGTGATCGGGCTCAGCAAGTTGGCTGTTGACACGCTTTTATCCATGCCAAACCAAAGAACCGCCATTGGTTTTCGTGATTACACGCTTCTGCTTCTTCTGTATTCGACTGCCGTGCGCATCAATGAGCTTTTGACGCTGAAGATTTGCAATATTACCATGGACTGCGCAAAACCTCACATAATTGTCATAGGAAAAGGACGAAAGAGACGCCCAATACCTCTTCTGGCAAAGCCTGTTCAATATTTGAAGAAATACCTTACCGAGTGTCATCCTAATCCTGGCGATGCTGAAGCATTACTCTTCAGTTCAAAAAGCAGAGGTATATACACACCCATGTCTGCGGAAAATGTTAATAAAATGCTGAAAAGGTACGCAAAGATGGCGCATGGCAAATGCAGTGACGTTCCTTTGGACATACATGCGCATCAGTTCAGGCACGCCAAAGCATCCCATTGGCTTGAAAACGGCATGAACATTGCCCAAATCTCTTATTTGCTTGGGCATGAGAATATCCAAACGACAATGGTATATCTTGACATAACTACCGAACAAGAGGAAAAAGCATTGGAAACGCTTGAGGATGAAAACCAGAGGTGCGTTGGTAAGAAATGGAAATCGGCAAAAGGTAAAATGGAACTTGAGGTTTTCTTGGGTTTGCATAAATGACGAATGTGGGGTATTGTGCTTGTAATAAGTACAATGCCTCATTTCATAACAACTCACTCAATAAATAATCCGAACTATATTAAAATGCAACAAAATAAGAATCAGCAACTTGATGCGAAATTTAGGAAATTCATAAAAGTTCTGATAATGACATTCGTCCACAAAAATGTGGTCTATACCCATCGTGTGGAAATCCACAGCATCATCCTTGCGGTTGTTTATCTTCATCCGCAGTTCGGCGAGTTTGGCCGTAAGGTTCTGTTTCCTTTTCTCCAGCCCGTTTTGCATTCTGCCGCTTCGGTAACGCATGGTGGACTGTTCCAGCACCTCAAGGCTGTGCTCCGTGTCAGCGAGTTCTTCGGTGAAAATGTCTATCATGACCTCTTCCGACTGAGGTATTTTGCCGAACTGGTCGTGTGTCAGGATGATGCAGTCCCAGTTGTTATTTTTGATTTTAGAGAATATTTCCTTGCGGTTGGCAGGGGTGAAATCTTCATTACCCGGATAGAGAACCTTTGCCATAGGGTATGCTTTGCGGAATGTATCGGCAATTTCGTGAACATTGGCTTTCAGCCCGATAATGAGCGGTTTCTGTACCAGCCCGAGACGTTTCATCTCGTAGGCCGCCACACACATAATCATCGTCTTTCCCGTTCCGACGCCGTGCCAGCAGATGCCGCCACCGTTCTGCTTAATCATCCAGATAGCGTCCTTTTGCGAGGGGTAGAGTTCATCGTAAGGGAACTGTTCAAAGGTCAGGCCGGGGAATGTTTGCGCCGAGCCGTCATACGTGGGTCTCACATAGCAATTAAACCGCTCGTTGTAAATCCTTACCAATTCGTCCCGTACTTCCACGGGCCGGTTATCAAGCCACCGGTTGAAACGCTCCCTAATCTCCTGTATCTTGCCTGCGGCTTCCTGTATGGCTTCTTCATCCGGCACACGCACCGTGTCTCCGCTAAAGTAAATCTCTTTCGTGATTTCGGGCACGGTATCATGTAGTGCGTGTACAAACAAGTCTTCGCCATTGCAGGTACGCACGGAATAGATGTTGTAGGCCACGGGGGAATATCTTTTCAGACGTACCAGATAGGTGTCGTTCACATCGAAATACATCACCTCGGCTTCAGTCTCGAAAAGCTCCGAGGCGAAATCGGCGTACAATTTCGTGTCTATCCACCTTTCTCCCATATTGATGTCAAGCTCCTCGTAAGGTATCGCTTCGGGCGTGGCCTGTTCAAGAGCCTTTACGGAGGTTTCCACCCATTCTTTCTCGTTGTCCGGGAGGTCTTGCAGGCAGGTAATGATTTCCTTGCTCTTGGCTATGACGTTCCCTGCAAGGAACTTGCTTTTGTATTCCCACTCTCTACTGACGGGATTATAAAATATCTCGCCTTTCAGTGCGCCGATGATTTCTTCCTCGGTCATATCCGTAACCTGCCCGATATAGTCCATATCGACATGGCCGTAAAAGTTCAGGCTGCTTGCCAACGCTTCATTGGGTGTTAGCTTTTGGGTCGTGTCTATCTTCTTGAACGCCACAGGCTCATGCATGATGTCGGCTTTGAGAATGTCCCTGCCGAGCTGCATTTCAATCGTGAATACTTCCGCACCAAGGCTGTCAAGCATGATAAATTCCTTATTGTCGTTGTCGTGGAAGCAGCCCCATTTGGCAACAAAGGCATCGTACAGGGCGTTCAGTTCAGCCCGTAACCCTGTCTGCTCTTTTTGTTCTTCCCTCTCTTTGATTGATAAATCGAAATACGCTTTGCGTATGGGGAAGTAGTCGCTTGCCCTTTCCATATTCACCTTGCCCTCGTCCACCGGCACAAAGTCAATAGCCACCTCTCTGTAATAACTTGACTTGCGGAACTGCACCGTACCTACCTGTTCCTCAAACACGACCATTGTACCGTTTTTCATCCAGTTCTCCATCGTACCCGTGTAAGCCCGTTTTCCCTTGTCCGTCCGTTCAATGGCGACACCGCCGAAAAGGGATATCTGCGTGTGTCGGTCGTCCTGACCGCCGCCTGTGAAAAGGCTTTTGCGGAAAAAGCGGCTGAAGTCGTATTTCAGCAGTGCGGAGAGGTATTGCGACATGGCGGCTTCGTCTCCCAGCCACTGGTATTTGCGGACGTACTTTCCGAACTGGTTCATCGCTATGCGGCTGCCCGTGGCGAGCGTGGTCTTTGGCAGGGAGAAAAGTCTGTTCGTGGGTTCAGTCATGCTTCCTGCCGTATCGGCCTTTTCCTTGGCGACCTGCAAAAACATCTTCTCACGTAGCGAGAGTGCCGCCTTGTTCGTGTGTTTCTGGAATATGAGTAAATCACTGCCTACCTCGATACCGCTTGTCTGCATGAAAAGGGTGTCCGGCATACGGACGGCACTTATCAAATCGGCGTGGTTCACGAGG
>BLLV01000190.1 GCA_011959205.1 Bacteroidaceae bacterium | reverse complement strand
TCGTGCAGCTGGCACGTCCCACGCTTTCGTTGGCGAAATACCTGCAACAGGTGGGCCGGGGGCTGCGGAAGTCGGATAATAAGGAATCATGTGTGCTGATAGATAATGTGGGATTGCACCGGATATTCGGTCTGCCTGTCCGTGACCGTGATTGGGAGGCGATGTTCGAAGGACGGATGGCGGGAAATGCTCAGCCCCGGACACGGATGGAGAACAACGGGCTGTCTGTGTCTTGTTCGCTATCGGAAGATAGCAAACGGAATGAAGGACTGGAAATTGTGATGACACACAACTGTCTGCTGGATACTATTCGGAACGGGGATTTGATTTGTTTGGGAGGAGGTGGTCCGGCCGGTGAGGAACAATGGACTGTTTTGAAAGCCTGTCATGACCGGCAGAGTGGTTTGTGGGGCTTGAGGTGCGGGAACAAAATCACAGTGATTCCTCAATACCGGGAAGTATTTGATATTTGTGCGGACCGGGCTGCCGTCCGTTTTGAGGACGGCCGGACAGGAGTGGTGGATGATTCCGGAACTCCCCTGATGGTGACAGACCGCTGCCGGAGATTGAGATTCCTGAAGGGAGAACTTCTTTCTGTCACCAAAGAGGATGGGAGTGACTGTTATACCGATTTGAAGACAAACAGAACTTATCAGGAGAGGCCGGTGATTTTTTCATACGGCGGCATAGAGTTGCTGCGGGTGGGGGAGACTTTCCATAGCCGCACGCGGAAGGCGTATACCTCTATGCATGGTTTGCACAAAGACAGTCTTTGTTTTTATGGTTTCTACTTGAAGATACCGGATTACCGTGTTCCGAAGTCTTGCCGGCTAGTTGATCCTGTGTGGTCTGCTATATTTGATGTCTTCGCCTGCGTGCTGGAAGGGGATGATGAAGAGGTGTACTGGTGTTGTGGTTGTTTGGCGGATCGGAGCATCGTGGTGATGGACGGGGAAGGAAACTATTATCATGTGGAGAAAGGAAAGGGGAAGCGGTATATAGCTTGTAATGCTCCTAAGGCGGGCGAGGCGGATTTTGCCTCCGTGATGGAAGGTCTGAGGAAGGAAGCCGGGCGGCGTGCGGAGAGCGTACAGCGGGAACGGCAACAGAATGAGGAAGAGAAAAGGCGGAAGAGGCTGGAGGAAATAAAAGATGTCCTTCCTTTCCGGATGGGGATGAAGTGGGGGCTGAAATGGGGAGATCGTATCGTAGTGCCTCCTTGTTACCGGAATATCTGTATTCCTGTAGGCGGTTATTGTGCTTTTGAAGGGAATGCCTGCCAGTGGGGAGTAATGGCGCTGGATGGAAAAGTGGTGGTGGAGGCCAGATATCAGAAGGTGGAGATAGAAAAGGATGGAACGGTGCATCTGACCATCATTCCGGGTAAGGTAAAGACCATCAAACTTTGACGGATATTGAATTGTTTGGGTATGGAGTGGGTAAATTTCAGTATATTACGGGTATTTGATGAGGAGAGCAATTAGTGTAAAATAGTTTTTACGCCTTGATGTTATAATCTTTACATAAAAGAAAACAATTCTACCGTTGAAGCTCTTACGTGGGATACCGCTTTCAAGAACATAAACGAACCAAGCGGATGGGCCATGAAAGGGATACATGAAGAAGCCTACCAATAAATCCGGCATCAATTGACATAACAAAATCGGATAACTGAAAAATTATCCGCTTTTAGTTTCTTTATTTCGAAAGAAAGATATATATTTGCAACGCTTTTTCAGAAAAGCACCCGATATTGCAGAAAAAACAGTTGCCGAAATGGCTCAGTTGGTAGAGCAATTCATTCGTAATGAATAGGTCCCGGGTTCGAGTCCCGGTTTCGGCTCAAGAAGCGGTAGAATACCGCTTCTTTTTATTTTATATAGTTCTCTTTTTCCATATAATAAAGCCCTTCTCCACGGTCACCATTCTCTAAATCAGTTAACTCTACTTTAAATATTCGGTAGGGGAGAATATTTTTCTGGTGTTTGGGCATATCCACGGTCAGCAGATAGGCATTACCGTATTCAGTAGCATCGAAGTACTCTTTTATCTCTTGTTTCATCAGAACAGGTACTTCTTCTCCATCTATCCAAACGATAGCTTTTAATTTGTCAGCCGATGGTGCCAGCAAAACGCCTTTGGCTTGTTTGCTTAAACCTGTTTGCTCAATCTTGCTAAGATCCTGTGCATGTACAAGTGAGGATTTTTTTTCTTTTTGCCATTGCAGGGTGCGGGTCAGACTCATGGGTCGAACATATATCTGATAGGTGGGCATGCCTCCAGGGATGTGGAAAATACGTAGTCCATAGACTTCCATACGATGATAGCGAATGTTGAGAGTGGTATCACGATCGGCAATGAAATTCCATGCCCAAAATTCGAGACGTTGGTCTTTTTCCGCTAGTCCGGGTTTTACGGTATGTGGGTAGGTAGACATATTGATAGCTCCCATACTTTGATACTTTCCTTTAGGAATACGGGTGGTGTAGTATCCGTTTTTGTCAGTGATGGCTTGTTTAATGTCATCAAAAGAGGGGCTCTGCCAAAAGATGGAACAACTGTCAATGGGTTGTCCGTTATAATCTGTTACTTGTCCGCGTATGGTTACTGAATCCCGTTGTTGTGCATATCCAGCAGAATAAAGAAAAAATAGGATAAAAAGGAGAATCAATTTAGGAATAAAAGGTGTTTTCATTATTTTATCTGTTAATTGTGTTTTTAATGTGTATCTTTTTCACTTCTCACCACTTCCCATCCTTTGAACTGTATCAGGACTTTATGCAACGTGGTTCCTTGAGCCAGATACAGCACTTTTCTTCAAAATTATCATAATAATAAGAAGCGTAATCCTTTATGAACAGGTAGAGGACAACATTGCAATAAGTCTCAAAACATTTTTCCAGTCTTTCCAATGAAACCCCTGCCTTTGAGAAATCAAAATAAATCATCTGGAAACGGTTGCGCTGGTCGGTGGAATTCTTACCAATCCATAGTCCGCTGAATAACTTTCGAAACGGTCTTTTTGCAAAATGTCATAGTAGGCTTTCATTATGCTTAGGAAAAGGCTTTTTCCGAAACGGCGCGGACGTATCATAAAGATATAGCTGGCTGTATCTTCAATCAGGGGCAAATACATGGTCTTGTCCACATAATAATAATTTTCAGTCCGCATCCGCACAAAGTCCGAGATGCCGTAAGGGATTTGAGGCGCTTTTTTTGTTTCCATCTTTCTTCTTCTCTTTTTTATAGCTATACAAAGCTACACCATTTTTTTCTGATACCCGGCATGGAAAGGGCTGTTTTTTCCACTCTATTTCGAAAACGTTGGCAAAAGCACCGCGCAGCCTTCCTCTTTTCGAAGGCAAGGCCGCGCAAGATTTCGGGGTGCAAAGCATCTCTTCTTTGAATACATGCTGTAAGAGAAGCGGTAAAGATATGCATGAAATTGTTGGAATCAGACTCACGTTGCCATATTATGAATCATATGCTTCTTCGTGCACTCCCTTCACGGCCCGTCCGCTTGGTTCGTTCATGTTCTTGAAGGCGGCGTCCCACGCAAGGGCTTCGGCTGTAGAACATGCCACACTGGGCACGCTTGGCACGCTGCGGGTTGCGCTTTCACTGGGAAAGTGCTCCTGGAAGATGCTGCGATAGTAGTATTCTTCCTTGTTTTGCGGCGTATTGATAGGAAACCGTTCGGCTGCGTGCGCCATTTGCTCGTCACTGACGGCTTCGGCGGTAAGGGCTTTCAGTGTATCAATCCAACTATAGCCCACGCCGTCGCTGAACTGCTCTTTCTGTCGCCATGCTACACTGTCGGGCAACATGTCTGCAAAGGCTTTGCGGACGATTTTCTTTTCGATGGTGCTTCCGGGGCACATCTTTGCCTCGGGATTGAGGCGCATGGCTATGTCCAGAAAATCTTTGTCCAGGAAAGGCACTCGGCCTTCCACTCCCCATGCTGCGAGGGATTTATTGGCACGGAGGCAGTCATAGAGGTGGAGCTTGCCTAGTTTACGCACGGTTTCTTCATGAAAGGCTTGGGCTGTAGGGGCTTTGTGGAAATAGAGATAGCCGCCGAACACTTCATCAGCCCCTTCACCACTCAGCACCATTTTGATTCCCATGCTTTTAATGACGCGTGCCAGCAAATACATCGGGGTAGAGGCGCGAACGGTGGTGACATCGTAAGTTTCGATGTAGTAAATGACGTCGCGGATAGCGTCCAATCCTTCTTGGATGGTATAGTGGATTTCATGATGCACGGTTCCGATAAAGCGGGCCACTTCGCGGGCTTTTATCAGGTCGGGCGCACCTTCCAGACCGATAGCAAAGGAATGGAGCTGAGGCCACCAGGCATCTTTTTTATTGTCGGTTTCTACCCGTTTGCCTGCATATTTCTTGGCAATGGCAGAGATGACGGAACTGTCCAGACCGCCGGAAAGAAGTACGCCGTAGGGCACATCACTCATCAGTTGGCGTTTAACGGCCTCTTCCAGTCCGTCGTGTATGTCCAGGGAATAGGCATTGTTGTTTTTCACGGCTTCGTATTCAAACCAGTCGCGGACGTACCAGCGGGTCATCTTGCCTTCTTTTCCCCAATAGTAATGGCCGGGAAGGAAGGGTTCGTATTCATCACAGAACCCTTCGAGGGCTTTCAACTCGCTGGCGCAGTATATTTTGCCGTCCTTATCCTTACCTATATATAAAGGTATGACTCCGATGGGGTCGCGGGCAATGAGGAAATCGTCTTTCTCCTCATCATAAAGGGCGAAGGCGAAGATGCCGTTCAGATCTTCGAGGAAGTGAATACCTTTGTCACGGTAAAGGGCAAGGATGACTTCGCAGTCGCTTCCGGTTTGGAAATCATATTTTCCGGCGTACTTTGCACGAACATCCCGATGGTTGTAGATTTCTCCGTTCACGGCGAGGATTTGTTTCCGGTCGGGACTATATAGGGGTTGCCCTCCGCTTTGAGGGTCTACGATGGAGAGGCGTTCATGGGCCAGGATGGCAGAGTCGCCTACGTAGATGCCGCTCCAGTCCGGCCCGCGGTGGCGGAGCTTTTGTGACATTTTCAATGCCTTCTGACGCAGTTCCTGCGTTTGTTGCTTTATCTTGAATATTCCTACGATTCCACACATAATTGTATTTGTTGATTTATTTATTGAGATAACTGTCTATGTCCGTTGCCGCTTTCCGTCCGCTGGCAATGGCGCGTACCACCAGGCTGGCTCCGCTTACCGCATCGCCGGCTACGAATACGTTTTCGGGGAATTGGGGATGTTCGGGTTTTAGGAATCCCATTGCCAGAAGAACCAGGTCGGCTTCAATCACTTCCACCTTTCCGGTGGGCTTCATGGCAGGGCGGCCGCCGTCGGGACCGGGAGTCCATTCCACCTGTTCCACTTCCACACCGCACACTTTACCGTTTTTGCCTAAAAACTTACGGGTGGCGAGAGACCATAGGCGGCTGCACCCTTCTTCGTGAGAAGAGGTGGTTTTCAGTACGACGGGGAATTGGGGCCATGGAGTGGCAGGATTCTGTCCTACGGGCGGCTGGGGCATGATTTCTATTTGGGTGACGCTTAGGGCACCTTGCCGGTTGCTGGTCCCTATGCAGTCGCTGCCGGTATCCCCTCCGCCGATGACCAGTACTTTTTTCCCTTTGGCAGTAACCAGTTGTTCTTTCGGGAACGTCATGCCGGCAAGGATACGGTTTTGTTGCGCCAGCATGTCCAGTGCCGGGTGGATGCCTTTCAGTTCGCGTCCGGGGACAGGGAGGTCACGGGCGGTCGGAGCTCCGGTGCAGATGCAGTAGGCGTCAAAACCTTCGGGGAGTTGCCGCACATCCACATCGTTGTTCATTTTGAAGTGGATGCCTTCTTCTTCCATCACCCGTATACGGCGGTCGATGATGGGCTTGTGCAGCTTGAAGTTGGGGATGCCGTAACGCAGCAGGCCGCCGGGAGCCTCATTCTTGTCGAAGACGGTCACTGTGTACCCTTTTCCGTTGAGCTGGTTGGCAGCGGCCAGTCCGGCGGGCCCGGCGCCGATAATGGCTACTTTCCGTCCGTTGCGTTCAATGTTCCGGGGCTTGATGTAACCTTCGCGGAAGGCTGCTTCGGCAATGGCCGCTTCGTTCTCGCGGATGGTGACGGGAGAGTCCATGCTCAGTTTCAGCACGCAACTCTTTTCGCAGAGGGCGGGGCAGATGCGGCCGGTGAACTCAGGAAAATCGTTGGTTTCGTTCAATATCTTGTAGGCTTCTTCCCATTTGCCTTTGTAGAGGGCATCTTGAAATTCGGGTTGCTTGTTGCCCAAAGGACAAGCCCAGTGGCAGAAAGGAACGCCGCAGTCCATACAGCGTGAGGCTTGAAGTTTCCGGTCACGGCTGTTCAGAGTCTGTTCTACCTCGCTATAATCTGATATCCGGTCGTGGATGGGGCGGTAGCCCGCTTCCTGACGTGGAATAGTTAAAAATGCTTTTGGATTTCCCATATCTTTGTTGTATTTCTTTTGTCGTTAATAATCTCTTTGTACATCAGCTATTTTTTGTTGCAGCTTACGCATTTGTTCTTCTTGCAATACTCGTTTATATTCGATAGGTACTACCTGAATAAATTCATCCACATAGCGATTCCAGTCATCCAACATCGTTCTTGCCAGTTTGGAGCCGGTATAGAGGTAATGCTGACGGATCAGTTCATGCAGTTCCTTCCGGTAAGATGCCTCCTCGATAAGTGAGAGCTCCACCATCTCCATGTTGCAGAAATAATCGAAGTTGTGGTTCTTGTTCCACACGTAAGCCACGCCGCCACTCATTCCGGCAGCGAAATTCCGTCCGGTTTCCCCCAGTACCACGACCCGTCCTCCGGTCATGTATTCGCAACAGTGGTCGCCTACACCCTCTACCACGGCCGTCACACCGGAATTGCGGACGGCGAAGCGTTCGCCCACCCGTCCGTTGATATACACCTCGCCGTCAGTAGCGCCATACAGCAGGGTGTTTCCGGCGATGGTATTCTTTTCCGCATCGAAATTGCTGCGCACGGGGGGCAGTACCGCAATGCGTCCGCCGCTCAGTCCTTTTCCCAGATAGTCATTCGCTTCGCCTTCCAGCTTGAAACTGATGCCGTGGGTCAGGAACGCACCGAAACTTTGGCCTGCCGAACCTTTGAATTTGATGTGGATGGTCTGTTCCGGAAGTCCTGCCTGCCCGTATTTCTTGGCAACCGCTCCTGCCAGCATGGCGCCTACCGAACGGTCCGTATTGGCGATGGTGTATTCCAGGGAAATTTCTTTTCCGTTTTCTATGGCATCCCTGGCGGCGGCCAGTATGGTCACATCTTTCACATGGGCAATGTCGTGCTTCTGTTCCATGACATGGTGTATGGCAGCTCCGTTGTCCACCCGGTGTAGCAGTCTGCTGAAATCCAATAGTGAGGATTTCTTCTCACTTGGCGCTTGTTGTATTTCAATCAGGTCTGTCCGTCCAATGATATCCTCCAACCGGGTGAATCCCATTTCGGCCAAATATTCGCGTACTTCCTGTGCTAGGAAAGTGAAATAATTCACTACATATTCATAGTGTCCGCGGAAATGTTTGCGGAGTTCGGGGTCTTGGGTGGCCACGCCTACGGGACAGGTGTTGGTGTGGCACTTGCGCATCATGACGCATCCCAGTACAATCAATGCGGTGGTACCGAAACCGAATTCTTCCGCACCCAGCAAGGCCATGTTGATAATATCCCGTCCGGTTTTCAACTGTCCGTCCACTTGCAGTTTCACTTGTCCGCGGAGTCCGTTCAACACCAAGGTCTGTTGCGTCTCGCTCAGTCCTATTTCGGGCGAGATACCTGCATACCGCATACTCGATGCAGGCGACGCGCCGGTTCCTCCTTCCGCTCCCGAAATGACAATCAAGTCGGCTTTCGCTTTGGCCACTCCGGCGGCAATGGTTCCCACGCCGCTTTCGGCTACCAGTTTCACACTGATTCGTGCCTGTGGGTTTACGTTTTTCAGGTCGAATATCAACTGGGCCAAATCTTCGATGGAATAAATGTCATGGTGGGGTGGAGGGGAAATGAGCGAGATGCCCGGAATGGAGTGGCGGGTTTTGGCAATCACCTCATCTACCTTGAATCCCGGCAGTTGTCCTCCTTCTCCCGGCTTGGCGCCTTGGGCCACCTTTATCTGGATCTCTTCGGCATGGACCAGGTATTCGGCGGTGACTCCGAAGCGTCCCGATGCTATCTGCTTGGTCTTGCTGCAAAGTGAGATACCCTGGTAGGTGCCGGTAATGCGGTCGCTGTCCTCACCTCCTTCACCCGTATTGCTGCGTGCGCCCAGTTTGTTCATGGCCAGTGCCAGCGCCTCATGTGCCTCCTTGCTGATAGCACCGAAGGACATGGCTCCTGTCACGAAATGTTTCACGATGTTTTCTACCGGCTCCACCTTTTCAATATCGATAGGGTTTCGTTTGTGCCCGAAGAAGTCGCGCAGGAAGAGGGGTGAATCTTTTCCATCTACTATAGAGGTGAATTCCTTGAACTTCTTATAGCTACCCAGCCGGGTGGCCAGTTGCAGGGTGGAGATGGTTTCCGGATTCCAAGCGTGCCGTTCTCCGTCTTTGCGGAAAGAGAACAGTCCGTTGTGCGGTAAAATGTCGCTCACTTCTTTTGCAGCGAATCCGGCATCGTGCAGGGCGATGGCGTCTCTGGCGACTTCTTCCAGACGGATGCCTCCGATGCTGGATGTCTGTGTGCCGAAATAGCTTCTCAGCAATTCCTCGCTGACCCCTACGGCTTCAAAAATCTTTGCGCCCCGATAGGAACGGATGGTAGAAATGCCCATCTTGCTCATGATCTTGAACAAGCCCTTGCGGATGGCCTTGATATAATTCTTCTCGGCCGTTTCGTAATTCATCTGCACATCGCCTTTCCTCACCAGTTCATCCAGTACGGCGAAGGCCATGTAGGGATTGATGGCACTGGCGCCATATCCCAGCAACAGGGCGGCGTGCATCACCTCGCGAATCTCGCCGCTTTCTACAATCAATGCGGTTTGCACGCGTTTCTGAACGGAGATGAGGTGATGATGGACAGCGCTAACCGCCAGCAGCGACGGGATGGCGGCATGGGTGTCGTCCACAAAACGGTCGCTCAGAATGATATAGTTCACTCCGTCGGTAACGGATTGCTCGGCTTGTTTGCACAGGTCGTTCAGGGCCTCTTGCAATCCGGTTTTTCCCTTGCTCACCTCGAATACGATAGGGAGTTTCACGGTATTGAATCCTTTATACCGGATGTTGCAGAGGATGTCCAGTTGGGTGTTGTTCAGCACGGGATGAGGCAGGCGTACCATTTTGCAATGGCTTTCGCTGGGCACCAGGATATTCATTCCCACGGCGCCGATGTACTCGGTGAGCGACATGACTAACTCTTCACGGATAGGGTCGATGGCGGGATTGGTCACTTGGGCAAACTGTTGGCGGAAATAGTTGAACAGTAACTGCGGCCTGTCCGAAAGGACGGCCAGCGGCGTGTCGTTACCCATAGAGGCGATGGGTTCGGCCCCTGTGTTGCACATCGGCACGAGGGTGCGTTCTATATCCTCGCGCGAGAATCCGAAGGTACGCAGCATACGGTCATAGCCGTCTATCCGGTTGTCTATCTTGCGTCCGCTTTTCAAGGTATCGAGCTCGATGCGGTTGGCAGACAGCCAGGCGCGATAGGGGCGTGCCGATGCCAGTTGTTCTTTCAGTTCACCGTCATAATATATTTTACCCTGTTCGGTATCAATCATCAGTATTTTTCCCGGTTGCAGACGCCCTTTCTCTTTAATCTCTCCCGGTTCGAAATCCATCACGCCTACTTCACTGGCCACTACCATCATGTCATTATTGGTAATGAGGTAACGGGCAGGGCGCAGACCGTTGCGGTCCAACATTCCTCCGGCAAACCGTCCGTCACTGAACAGCAGTGCGGCAGGCCCGTCCCAAGGTTCCATCAGGATGGAGTGATATTCGTAAAACGCTTTCAAATCTTCACTGATGGGGTTTTTGTCGTTGAACGATTCGGGTACCAGCATCGCCATGGCATGGGGCAGGCTCAGTCCCGACATCACAAAAAATTCCAGCACATTGTCCAGTGAGGCACTGTCGCTCATGCCCGGCTGGATAATGGGACGGATGTCTTTGACATCCCCCAATGCCGGAGAGGAAAGGACACTTTCGCGCGCCTCCATCCAACCCCGGTTACCGCGGATGGTATTGATTTCGCCGTTGTGCGCTAACAAACGGAACGGTTGGGCGAGGCTCCATGTAGGAAATGTGTTGGTGCTGAAACGGGAGTGTACCAATGCCAATCCGCTGGTAAAGTAGGGTTGCGTCAGGTCCAGGAAGTACTCGCGCACTTGCATGGACGAGAGCATACCTTTATATATAATGTTTTTTGCCGATAGCGAAACGATGTAGAAGTCCGTGTGCCGCACGCGCTTTTCTATCTTCTTGCGGATGATGTAGAGGGTGCGTTCCAGACTGTCCGCATCTGTCACTCCGGTGATGAATACCTGTTTGATGTCCGGTTCGGTGGCCCGTGCGTCCTTTCCCAGGCAGGCGGGGTTGGTGGGCACATTGCGCAGGTGCATCAAGGTAAGTCCTTCGCGTTCTATTTCTTCAATCATAATGCTTAGGATGCCGGCCTGCTCTTTTTCGTCTTTGGGCAGAAATACGAGTCCGGTTCCGTATTTTCCTTTTTCGGGTACGGGTATGCCTTGCAGGAGGATGAATTCGTGGGGAATCTGTAGCATGATTCCGGCTCCGTCGCCGGTTTTGTTATCGGCTCCTTCTGCGCCTCGGTGGCGCATGTTTTCCAATACCTTTAATGCGGAGTCTACCAGTTCATGCGACTTGTTGCCATGAATGTTGACTACCATGCCTACGCCGCAAGCGTCATGTTCGTTGGTTGCGTCATAAAGACCTGTTTGCTCTGTTTTTACCATTATTGCTATCTTTAGTTTATAATAATGCTGGTTTGTATTTCATATTGTTCTGCAAAAGTAGGTGATTTATTTCTTTTTGATGAAGAGTTGATGCCTTCTTTTGATAAAAAGATGCAGTCTTGTGTCTCTGTATTACAGTTTGTTGTATATATGATGTGTCTATTTAGTATTTGAAAGCTATATTGCGAAAAATACTTTTAAATTGTAAGTTTGAATGTTTTTTTTCATGATTATCCGCCTATATACCACTAGATGATAAATGGAAATTTATGGATAGAACGCGGATTTATTTCGTTCTACAAATTAAAATTGGAACGCAAATGACACAAATTAATAACTGCACAGCATGGATATAAACCTGCCAGAGGTTAGATTTGTGTCATTTGCGTTCCGGTTTAACCGATAAATTAGTATTTGGTGGTATGGGGATAATCATATTAAATAATGTGGGAAACTTTAGTATATAATGTGTCGCCGCACCTTATATATCTTTTACAAACAGACCTGTTAAAACCGAGGTGTGTCAAAACTAAACTATCCGCTATATCCTCCTTGGGATTGGGCTGAAAAATCCTTCAGATGTTGCAGCCACTCCGCAAACCCTTTGCTGACGGGCGTTCCGGCTGAAGGATTCGGCCTTTTAATTGTTTCAGCCCGCTTGCAGATGTTTCAGCCGGTAAAAAGTAAGGTGTTATGAGATCTCGAAAACTGTCTTGAGAGTTTTTGAAAGCTGTCAAGACAGTTGCCGAAGACTCTCAAGACAGTTTCAAGACCTATCATTGTCCGGGTCGGACACGGAAAAAGACAGCTTTCCCGGCACAAAAAGAAGTAAGAGCTTGGAGAAAATGCCTGGTCGTTTTCCGGGAACAGTCGATAGCAAGTGGGGAAGTTGCCGGTCTTGCAGGCAGGTAAAAAAGATAAGTTCGTTTTTAAAAAAGGTCCTTTTCTTTTGCTAAAGACATCCTTATCTTTTTTTTAATGGAACTTATGTTTTTCGAAAAGAACAAGTTCTTTCAGCGCGTGGGCTGGTGTTCTGGCAGGAACCACTTCTACCGGAATAGTGAGGGCGTGAGTCGGAACTTGTTGCAAGAATTTGCGAAACTTGTTGCAGGAATTTGCGGAACTTGTTGCAAGATCCGGCAGAACTTGTATCAGGATTCCGGACCCTCCGATAGGAAAAAACGCGGCTTTTTGAAACCGTACTTTTGTTTTTTGGAAGTGTACGTTCAAATTGCAGGAACGGACGCCTGTTTTTCAGGCTGAAACATCCGCAAGCGGGCTGAAACAATTAAAAGACCGAATCCTTCAGCCGGAACGCCCGTCAACAAGGGGTTTGCGGAGTGGCTGAAACATCTGAAGGATTTTTCAGCCCGAACTTACGGTGCATTACTTCCGGGGGCGTGGACGGTGGTTCGGGCAGACAAATATGTAAAAGTCCATTCCATTGGGAATATATGAAATGATAATCCTCAATCATATCACAAAATGTTTATTTATAGAACGGGATGACGGATAGAACACGGACTTTTTTACTTTACCTGTCATTGGGTTTGCAAGTACAAATTTAAATTTTAAGTCCGTGTTTGTCCGCCGACCGGATATAATAATGGGAATATTACATTCCCCAATCATATAACGACCTATTGACTTACAATTCAAAACTATCTACCATTGTTTTGATATAATTTGAAAGAAAAAATAAATGCTTCTGTTTTTATTTGTTATTAGAATGAAAATAAATAAGAAAATAGAAACGATTATATCTTATAAAATATCAAAAAGATATATATTTGCACAGAGTTAAAAGCAAAAGGAAACTACAATAAATAAGTATTAATCAAAATGTCAACAACTATCAAGTTTACCAAGATGCAAGGAACCGGTAATGATTATATCTATGTAAATACCTTGTCTTCTCCGCTGCAAGATCCGATAAAAGCCGCCAGAAAATGGAGCGCTTATCATACCGGTATCGGTGCAGACGGTCTGGTACTGATTGGAGCATCCGAGAAAGCGGATTTCAGTATGCGTATATTCAATGCAGACGGCTCCGAAGCCATGATGTGTGGAAACGCCTCGCGCTGCATAGGCAAATATGTATACGAGAAAGGATTGACGGATAAGGAGGTGATCACACTGGAAACCCTTTCGGGAATCAAAATCCTGAAACTTCATACAGGCAACGGGGTGGTGAAGGATGTAACCGTAGATATGGGTACGCCCCTGCTATCAAACCCCGGACAGATAGCTATGAAAACCGGTGGAATGCTGGCAGAAACTATCCTGGCCGATGGAAAAGAATACAAAGGAACATTCGTCTGCATGGGAAATCCGCATGTTGTCATTTTCGTAGATGATATAAAAGAGGTGGATTTGCCGGCGGTTGGTCCGAAACTGGAAAATCATCCGCTTTTTCCTGAGCGGACCAATGTGGAATTTGTAGAAATATTGCCGGACCAATCCCTACGGATGAGAGTGTGGGAAAGAGGTTCGGGCGTCACAATGGCTTGCGGAACAGGGGCCTGCGCCACCGCCGTGGCGGCCGTACTGAACCATAAAGCCGGACGAAAATCGTGGGTAAGGATGGACGGAGGCGATCTTCACATCCACTGGGACGAAAAAGACGGACATGTATACATGACCGGTCCGGCCGGAAAGGTTTTCGAAGGCGAAATAGAGATGTGATACTGATTTTGAAAAACTTAAAACAACGATAAAAACAATAACAACGATGGCATTAGTAAACGAACATTTTTTAAAACTACCAAACAATTACTTGTTTTCGGACATTGCCAAAAAGGTAAATGCATTCAAAGTCTCTCATCCCAAAACGGACCTCATCCGCCTGGGCATCGGAGATGTAACCCGCCCGCTGCCTCAAGCTTCCATCGAAGCCATGCATAAGGCAGTAGACGAGCTGGCAAACAAAGAGACATTCCACGGTTACGGTCCCGAACAAGGCTATGATTTCCTGATAGATGCCGTCATCAGGAACGATTACACTCCGCGCGGCGTCTATCTGGAACCCGGCGAAGTCTTTATCAGTGACGGCGCCAAGAGCGATACGGGAAATATCGGAGACATCCTTCGCCACGACAACAGCATCGGCGTGACAGACCCCATCTACCCCGTATACATCGACTCGAACGTAATGTGCGGCCGTGCCGGGATACTGGAAGACGGGCGATGGAGCAACGTGGTATACTTGCCTTGCCTGAGCGAGAATAATTTCGTGCCCGAAATCCCCGACCGCAGGATAGATATCTTATACCTCTGCTATCCCAATAACCCTACGGGAACGGTCATTAGCAAGGCCGAACTGAAAAAATGGGTGAACTATGCATTGGAAAATGATACCCTCATCCTTTACGATGCTGCCTACGAGGCCTACATACAAGACCCGGACATTCCTCATTCCATTTATGAAATAAAAGGAGCGAAGAGAGTAGCGATAGAATTTCGCAGTTTCTCGAAGACGGCCGGATTCACTGGGGTGCGTTGCGGATACACCGTCGTACCGAAAGAACTCACAGCCGCCACGCTGGAAGGAGAGCGCATTCCGCTGAATCGGATGTGGAACCGCCGCCAGTGTACCAAGTTCAACGGCACATCCTATATCACCCAGCGTGGTGCCGAAGCGATCTATACCCCCGAGGGTAAAAAGCAAGTGAAAGCCATCATACAGTATTATATGGCTAACGCCCGCATCATGAAAGAAGCGTTGGAAAGTACAGGACTCAAAGTTTTCGGCGGAGAGAACGCCCCCTACCTGTGGGTGAAGACACCGGGTGAGGTAAACTCGTGGAAATTCTTTGAACAGATGCTGTATGAAGCCAATGTAGTGGGCACGCCGGGAGTAGGCTTCGGCCCCAGTGGTGAAGGGTATATCCGCTTGACCGCTTTCGGAGAGCGGGCGGATTGCGAAGAAGCCATGAAACGGATCAGAAAATGGTTGCTCTGAGCAATACATGGCAACACTTTGAAGCACTTTGTGCTTGCATCGGGCTTACATCCATCAAGCCAATAGGTATATAAAATATGACATACTCACTATTATTGATTAAAAGGTAAAAAGCTATGAAGATGAATTTTAAGGAAACGGCATTGCTATTAGGCCTGTCCATGACAGTGCCGGCAACGAGCATCGCTCAAGACAAGGTGGAAGCCAGCGTAGGAGCTGACTTGGTAAGCGGCTATATTTGGCGCGGACAGGATTTGGGAGGCGTAAGCATACAGCCGTCATTGTCCGTTGCCTACAAAGGATTTTCGCTCGGCGCATGGGGATCCGCAGGCATTGAGTCCGCTGATACGAAAGAACTGGACCTGACGCTGGGCTACAGCACCGGCGGTTTCAGCATTTCGGTGACAGACTACTGGTTCAATGGCGGTCCCGGCTATTTCCACTATGGCACGCACCATACCAGCCATGTATTCGAAGCGCAGATAGGCTACGATTTCGGTCCGCTGGCAGTGAACTGGTACACCAACTTTGCAGGTGCCGACGGGGTGAACAAGGACGGCGACCGGGCTTACTCCTCTTACATATCACTCGCCGCCCCCTTCAAACTGGCAGGCCTGGACTGGACGGCAGAAATAGGAGCCACGCCATGGGCCAATGACTTCTATAACGTGTCCGCAGATCCGGAATGCAGCGGTTCGGACGGATTCGCCGTATGCGACATCAGCCTTGGGGCATCCAAGGAAATCAAGATTACAGACTCTTTCTCAGTCCCCGCCTTCGCCAAGGTGACGGTGAATCCGCGCACCGAAGGGGCCTATTTCGTATTCGGACTGAGTTTCTGACAGGAAGTGCAGACAATGCAGATACAATAACAAATTCAGACATAACGACAAAGTAGAGAGAGGTATCATTTTTTAAAAAGGTAAAAAGATTGGAACATATAAATTACAAGTACAACAATGAAGAAAATTGAGGCTATTATCCGTAAGACCAAGTTCGAGGACGTAAAGGACGCGTTGCTCGAAGCCGACATCGAATGGTTTTCCTACTACGATGTAAGAGGCATTGGCAAAGCACGCCAGGGACGTATCTACCGTGGCGTGGTGTATGATACCAGTTCGATTGAAAGAATCCTGGTTTCCATCGTGGTGCGCGAAAAGAATGTGGAGAAAACAGTGCAAGCCATCATCAAGGCGGCGCACACCGGCGAGATAGGCGACGGACGTATTTTCGTCATCCCCATTGAAGATGCCGTCCGCATACGCACGGGCGAGCGGGGCGACATAGCCCTGTATAATGCAGAACAGGAAAAATAAGCGCAAGCTACTTCCCTTTACCGGCAAAGGTAAAGTCGAGAATAAAACAATACTACAACGTAAACGAGAAAAATTATGGATACTATACTCTTATTTATGCTCCCCGCCGGCCTTTGGGCGCAAGATGCAGGCGTGGCAGCCACCACCGCGGCGCCCGATGCAACCGCCGGGGCCCTGGGCGAACTTGCTACCGGACTCAACACTGTATGGATGCTACTTGCTGCCATGCTGGTATTCTTCATGCAACCGGGATTCGCCTTGGTAGAAGCCGGGTTCATCCGTACCAAGAACACGGCCAACGTGCTGATGAAAAATTTGGTAGACTTCATGTTCGGCTCCATCCTGTTCTGGTTCATCGGCTTCGGGCTGATGTTCGGCATAGGCGGTTTTGTGGGCGCCCCCCATTTTTTCAACTTGGAGGCGATGGACAAAATCATCGACAACGGATTGCCCATCGAAGGCTTCCTGATTTTCCAGACTGTATTCTGCGCCACGGCAGCCACCATCGTGTCCGGTGCCATGGCGGAACGTACCAAGTTCTCCATGTATCTGGTCTATACTATCTTTATCAGCGTACTCATTTATCCGGTTTCCGGCCACTGGACCTGGGGCGGCGGATGGCTGATGAACGGAGACGAAGGCTCCTTTATGATGAGGACGTTCGGCACTACTTTCCATGACTTTGCCGGTTCTACGGTGGTTCACTCCGTAGGTGGATGGATTGCCTTGGTGGGCGCCGCCATTCTGGGGCCGCGTATTGGCAAATACGGGAAAGACGGCAAATCAAGGGCCATCCCCGGTCATAGTTTGACGCTTGCCTGCCTGGGCGTGTTTATCCTTTGGTTCGGCTGGTTCGGGTTCAACCCCGGTTCGCAGTTGGCAGCGGCAACAAGTGGAGACCAGACGGCCATTTCGCATGTGTTCCTCACCACCAACCTGGCAGCTTGTGCAGGAGGATTCTTCGCACTGGTGGCGAGTTGGATGAAGTATGGCAAACCTTCCTTGTCGCTCACGCTGAACGGTGTGCTGGCAGGACTGGTGGGCATCACGGCGGGATGTGACCTAGTATCGCCTTTCGGGTCTGTACTTATCGGTGCCATTTGCGGCGTGGTAATGATATTTGCAGTCGACTTTATCGACCATGTGCTAAAGATTGACGACCCCGTAGGCGCATCGTCCGTACACGGCGTTTGCGGTTGCCTGGGAACGATTCTTACAGGACTCTTCGCTACAGAAAAGGGACTGTTCTATGGCGGCGGCAGCAGCTTCCTGCTGGCACAGCTCTTCGGCGCGGCCGTGGTAGGAGCGTGGGCGGCAGGCATGGGCTTCATTGTCTTTAAAGTGCTGGACAAGATACATGGCTTGCGTGTTCCGAAACGCATTGAAGAGGAAGGACTCGATATCTACGAGCATGGCGAGTCAGCATACAATTAATCACAAAAGTTTTTTCATTCATTCTACTAATCAACAACTAAACAAATTTAGGTATTATGTCAAAATTAAGATTCAGAGTAGTCGAAACGGCTTTCAAGAAGAAAGCAGCAACGGTGGAGACACCAGCCGAAAGGCCCAGTGAATATTTTGCCAAATACGTTTTCAACCGCGAGAAAATGTTCAAGTATCTGCCCGGCGCCGTTTATGCCAAACTGACGGACGCCATGGACAACGGCGCCCCCCTGGAGCGTGCCATAGCCGACGAAGTGGCGGCAGGCATGAAACGCTGGGCAACCGAGCTAGGTGTAACCCACTACACCCACTGGTTCCAACCCCTGACGGAAGGCACAGCCGAAAAGCACGACGCCTTTGTGGAACACGACGGCAAGGGTGGAATGATGGAAGAATTCTCCGGCAAGCTCCTCGTACAGCAGGAGCCTGATGCTTCCAGCTTCCCCAACGGCGGCATCCGAAACACCTTCGAGGCACGCGGCTACAGTGCATGGGACCCCTCATCGCCTGTCTTCGTGGTGGACGACACCCTGTGCATCCCTACCGTTTTCATTGCTTACACCGGCGAGTCACTGGACTACAAAACGCCACTGCTGAAAGCCTTGAGTGCTGTGGGCAAAGCCGCCGTGGACGTGTGCCGTTACTTCAACCCGGAAGTGAAGAAAGTGGTGGCCTACCTGGGCTGGGAACAGGAATACTTCCTGGTAGACGAAGGCCTCTATGCCGCCCGCCCCGACCTGCTGCTGACCGGGCGCACCCTGATGGGACACGAAGCCAGCAAGAACCAGCAATTGGAAGACCATTACTTCGGAGCCATCCCCACCCGTGTGGCTGCCTTTATGAAAGACCTTGAAATACAGGCGCTGGAACAGGGCATACCCGTCAAGACCCGCCATAACGAAGTGGCCCCCAACCAATTTGAGCTAGCTCCCATTTTCGAAGAATGTAACCTGGCGGTAGACCATAACATGCTCATCATGTCGCTCATGCGCAAGGTGGCGCGGAGCCACGGCTTCCGCCTGTTGCTGCACGAAAAGCCCTTCAAAGGCGTCAACGGCTCGGGGAAGCATAACAACTGGTCACTGGGTACAGACACCGGCGTCCTGCTGATGGCTCCGGGCAAGACCGCCGAAGATAATCTGCGCTTCATCACCTTCATTGTCAACACCCTGATGGCGGTATACCACCACAACGGTTTGCTGAAAGCCTCTATCATGAGTGCCACCAACGCCCATCGCCTGGGAGCCAACGAAGCGCCGCCCGCCATCATTTCTTCTTTCCTAGGCAAACAGCTCACGCAAGTGCTGGACCATATAGAAGAAAGCGGTAACGACGACCTTGTCTCACTGGCAGGCAAACAGGGAATGAAGCTGGACATCCCGCAAATCCCCGAACTGCTGATTGACAATACCGACCGCAACCGCACCTCGCCGTTCGCCTTCACCGGCAATCGCTTCGAATTCCGCGCCGTAGGCTCGGAGGCAAACTGTGCCAGTGCCATGATTGCGCTCAACGCGGCCGTTGCCGAACAACTTGCCCGGTTCAAGCAGGATGTGGACGCGCTCATCGAAAAGGGTGAACCGAAAATCTCCGCCATCATCGAAATTATCCGCCGCTACATCAAGGAGTGCAAGCCTGTCCGCTTTGACGGCAACGGCTATTCGGACGAATGGAAGGCGGAGGCCGCCCGCCGGGGCTTGGACTGCGAAACGAGCTGCCCGCTCATTTTCGACAACTACTTGAAGCCCGCGAGCATCGCCATGTTCGAATCCACCGGCGTGATGACCCGCAAGGAGCTGGAGGCGCGCAATGAAGTGAAATGGGAAACTTACACAAAGAAAATCCAGATCGAGGCGCGCGTGCTGGGCGACCTGGCGATGAACCACATCATCCCCGTAGCCACCGAATACCAAAGCAAGCTGATAGACAATGTGTATAAAATGAAAGAGCTCTTCCCGGCGGAAAAAGCATCCCAACTGTCGGCCGAGAACATGAAACTCATCGAAGAGATTGCCCGGCGAACCATTTTCATCACCGAGCATGTAAATGCCATGGTGGAGGCGCGAAAAGTGGCGAACAAAATAGAGAGCGAGCGCGAAAAGGCCATTGCCTATCACGATACCATCGCCCCGATGCTGGAAGAGATACGTTATCATATCGACAAGCTGGAGCTGATCGTAGACAACCAGATGTGGACATTACCTAAATATCGTGAATTGCTTTTTATTAGATAATCACTGCATAAAGGTTATCTATTTCTTTTGTTGGTTGTTTTAAGTTTGCGGAGAGGGGCGTCGGGATGACGGTCCTCTTTACACATTACCCTTCTTGCTTGCTTACTGTCTTTCAAATCGTAACTAAAACCACAACAGACAATATCATACTGTAAGTTTTCATATTTATTAAAAAAACGAATAAAATATTTCTTTTCGATTTTTATTCTTACTTTTTTATCGCTTTCGTCAATTATTTATGGTTTTTTATTGCATTTATGTTAATTGATATTTGTATCTTTGCAGTCGAATCAGAACATATACTTAGTAGATTATGTGTGGAATAGTAGGCTATATTGGAAAACGAGATGCTTACCCTGTTCTCATAAAAGGCCTGAAGCGGTTGGAATACCGGGGCTATTATAGCGCAGGAGTCGCATTGATAGACAAAAAAAGGAGGTTGAACGTTTATAAAACGAAAGGAAAGGTTTCAGACCTAGAGGCTTTTGTTTCCCAAAAAGACGTTTCCGGTACAATTGGTATTGCCCACACCCGATGGGCCACCCACGGAGAGCCTTGTCAGGCTAACGCTCATCCTCATTTTTCTTCTTCAAAGAATCTGGCTCTTATCCACAATGGTATTATTGAAAACTACGCTACCCTGAAAGAAAAGCTACAAAAAAAAGGGGTCATCTTTAAAAGTAGTACAGATACCGAAGTTCTCGTACAGTTAATTGAATTTTTCCAACTTTCTAACCATTTAGATTTACTTACTGCCGTTCAGTTGGCTCTGCATGAGGTGATTGGCGCATACGCTATAGCGGTGCTCGACAAGAATAATCCCGATGAGATTATTGTAGCACGCAAAAGCAGTCCGCTGGTGGTAGGGATAGGGAAGGATGAATTCTTTCTGGCTTCGGATGCTACTCCGATTGTAGAGTATACGGATAAAGTGGTGTATCTGCAAGATGGGGAGATAGCGGTGATTCGCAGAGACAAGACATTGGAAGTCGTCAATCTGGACAACGTGCTTCAAAATCCCGAAGTACGTACGGTGGAAATGAATCTGGGACAACTGGAGAAAGGGGGATACCCGCATTTCATGTTGAAGGAGATATTCGAACAACCCGATTGTATTAACGACTGTATGCGTGGACGCATCAATGCGGACGGTGATAAAGTAGTACTGTCGGCGGTTATTGATCATAAGGAACGTTTGCTCAAGGCTCGTCGCTTTGTAATTGTGGCTTGCGGAACTTCGTGGCATGCCGGATTGATAGGGAAACAACTGATAGAAAGTTTCTGCCGTATTCCGGTAGAAGTGGAATATGCCTCCGAGTTCCGCTATCGTGATCCGGTGATTCATGAAGACGATGTGGTAATAGCTATCTCGCAATCGGGTGAAACGGCCGATACATTGGCTGCCATAGAACTGGCGAAAGAGAAAGGAGCTTTTATCTATGGTATATGCAATGCGGTAGGTTCATCCATTCCGCGCATTACAGATACCGGTTCTTATATTCATGTAGGACCGGAAATAGGAGTGGCGTCTACTAAGGCATTTACCGGACAGGTAACCGTGCTTACCATGCTGGCGCTGACACTGGCAAAAGAGAAAGGGAGTATGGCAGATGAGAAATACCTGGAAGTGATCCGGGAATTGACTGTGATTCCGGCTAAAATAAAAAAGATATTGATCAGTAATCCTAAAATAGCGGAACTGTCGCGTATTTTCACCTATGCACATAATTTCCTCTATTTGGGGCGGGGGTACAGTTTCCCGGTAGCTTTGGAAGGCGCGTTAAAGTTGAAGGAGATATCTTATATTCACGCTGAAGGCTATCCCGCCGCTGAGATGAAACATGGACCTATCGCATTGATTGATGCCGAAATGCCTGTTGTGGTGGTAGCTACGCATAATGCGATGTATGAAAAGATAATGAGTAACATACAGGAAATCAAGGCGCGGAAGGGAAAAGTAATCGCTTTGGTCACAGAAGGAGATACGGTAATCAGTAAGTTGGCCGATGATTGCATTGAGTTGCCCGAAACATTAGAGTGCCTCGAACCGTTGATAGCTACGGTCCCCTTACAGTTATTGGCCTACCATGTAGCCATTTGCAAAGAGAAGAATGTGGATCAGCCACGAAATCTGGCGAAGTCGGTAACAGTAGAATAGAAGGCAATGCTGCCGGAGATTATGCAGGAAGTTTCCGGCATAATTCTTGAAAGATGTACCGTAAGTTTGGAAAAATGACAGAAGGTCTTGTCATACCTTTGGGATGTTTTTATAAGAATCTGAAAATGAACTATTAATTTAAGTAGTAAAGAGAGAGCATGGAACCGTTAAAGCATGAATGTGGAGTCGCTATGATACGACTGCTGAAACCGCTGGAATATTATCAGGAAAAGTATGGAACCTGGATGTATGGCTTGAACAAGCTGTATCTGCTGATGGAAAAACAACATAACCGCGGACAGGAAGGCGCCGGGCTGGCCTGTGTCAAACTGGAGGCCAATCCCGGTGAAGAATATATGTTCCGTGAAAGAGCTTTAGGTTCAGGGGCGATAACAGAGATATTCGGTACGGTGCAAAATCATTTCAAGGATTTGGCGCCTGAACAATTGCATGATGCCGGATACGCCAAGAAATGCCTTCCCTTTGCCGGAGAGGTATATATGGGGCATTTGCGTTATTCCACTACCGGAAAAAGCGGTATCTCCTACGTGCATCCGTTTTTGCGCCGTAACAACTGGCGTGCCAAGAATCTGGCGTTGTGCGGCAATTTCAACATGACCAATGTGGATGAGATTTTCGCACGTATCACTGCCGACGGCCAGCATCCGCGTAAATATGCCGACACATATATTATGCTGGAACAAGTGGGGCACCGTTTGGATCGCGAGGTGGAGCGCCTCTATGTGGAATGTGAGAAGGAAGGTCTGAAAGGCATGGATATCACTCACGCTATAGAAGACCGCATTGATCTGGGCAATGTCCTCAAGACTTCGAGCAAGGAGTGGGATGGAGGCTATGTGATCTGCGGTATGACCGGTAGCGGTGAGTCTTTTGCGGTGCGCGATCCGTGGGGCATCCGTCCGGCTTTCTGGTACATGGACGATGAAATCATGGTATTGGCATCCGAGCGCCCTGTCATTCAGACTGCCTTGAATGTATCTGCCGGAAGCATCAATGAATTGCAACCGGGACAGGCTATCCTTATAAGCAAGACTGGAAAGATGCGTTTGGCACAGATTAACCGGGCGAAAGAAAAGAAAGCTTGTTCCTTCGAACGTATCTATTTCAGCCGGGGAAGTGACATGGATATTTATAAAGAAAGAAAACAGCTGGGCGAAAAACTGGTGAATCCTATTTTGAAAGCGGTAGACTATGATGTGGAGCATACCGTATTCTCTTTTATACCCAATACGGCGGAAGTGGCTTTCTATGGACTGCTGGAAGGATTCGACAATTATCTGAATGAACTGAAAGTAAAGAAGATAGAGGCTTTGGGGCATCATCCCAATCACGAGGAACTGGAAAAAATCCTGTCCTGGCGTATCCGTAGCGAGAAAGTAGCCATCAAGGATATCAAGCTGCGTACTTTTATCGCCGAAGGCAACAGTCGGAATGATTTGGCTGCCCATGTGTATGATATCACTTATGGAAGCCTTGTGCCTCATGTGGATAATCTGGTGATTATTGACGACAGTATCGTCCGGGGTACTACGTTGAGGCAGAGCATTATCGGCATCCTCGACCGCCTGCATCCCAAGAAAATCGTCATTGTCTCTTCTTCGCCACAGGTACGTTATCCTGATTATTACGGTATTGATATGGCCAGCATGGATCAGTTTATCGCTTTCAAGGCTGCTATCGATTTATTGAAAGAACGGGATATGAAAGATGTGATAGCCCGTGCTTACAACAAATCGAAAGACCAGGTGGGATTGCCCAAAGAGCAGATGGTGAATTATGTGAAAGAAATTTATGCCCCTTTCACTAATGAGGAGATTGCGGCAAAAATGGTGGAACTTCTCACTCCGAAGGGTACGCAGGCGAAAGTGGAAATCGTTTATCAGACACTGGAAGGATTGCATGAAGCGTGTCCCAACCATACGGGCGACTGGTATTTCAGTGGGGATTATCCTACTCCGGGTGGAGTGAAGCTGGTGAACCAGGCGTTTATAGACTATATAGAAAAAGTTTATCAATTCTAAAGAACAACCATTCAAGATAGATTAGATGAGAAATGTAACATTGATCCTCGACGACGGGAGCCGTTTCCCGGGCAAGTCGTTCGGTTATGAGAAACCGGTAGCCGGCGAAGTGGTGTTTAATACTGCTATGACCGGTTATCCTGAGAGTTTGACAGACCCTTCATATGCGGGGCAGCTGATGACCTTAACTTATCCGTTGGTCGGTAACTACGGGGTACCTCCCTTTACTATCGAACCCAATGGCTTGGCTACTTTTATGGAGAGTGAACGTATCCATGCCGAAGCGATTATTGTAAGTGATTACAGTGAAGAATACAGTCACTGGAATGCGAAAGAAAGTCTGGCCGACTGGCTGAAGCGTGAGCAAGTGCCGGGCATTACAGGCATCGATACCCGTGAACTGACCAAAGTTCTTCGCGAACATGGGGTAATGATGGGGAAAATTGTATTTGATGATGAACCCGGCAATGTGCCCGAAGCAACGTATGCAGGTATCAATTATGTAGATAAAGTATCGTGTAAGGAAGTGATTCATTACAATGAAGGTGCAGGTAAGAAAAAAGTGGTGTTGGTGGATTGTGGGGTAAAGACAAATATCATCCGTTGTCTGCTGAAACGGGATGTGGAAGTGATCCGTGTTCCTTGGAACCATGACTTTACAGGGATGGAGTATGACGGATTGTTTATTTCGAACGGTCCGGGTGATCCGGATACTTGCGATGAGGCGGTACAGCATATCCGCAAGGCGATGAGCCTGAACGACAAGCCTATCTTCGGCATTTGTATGGGGAATCAGTTGCTTTCCAAAGCAGGAGGCGCCACCATCTATAAATTGAAATACGGTCATCGCAGCCATAACCAACCGGTGCGCATGATAGGAACGGAACGTTGTTTCATTACCAGTCAGAACCACGGTTATGCGGTAGATAATAATACATTGGGAACCGATTGGGAACCGCTGTTCATCAATATGAATGACGGTTCCAACGAGGGTATCAGGCATAAAACCAAACCTTGGTTCTCGGCACAGTTCCATCCGGAAGCTGCATCGGGACCTACGGATACCGAGTTCCTGTTTGATGAGTTTGTGAAGTTGTTATAAACCGTGTATTAAAAAGAACAAGTATGAAAGACGAAATAAAGAAAGTATTATTATTAGGTTCCGGTGCCTTGAAGATTGGCGAGGCCGGAGAGTTCGACTATTCGGGCTCGCAAGCATTGAAAGCCTTGAAGGAGGAAGGGATTGAAACGGTTCTGATCAACCCGAACATCGCTACTGTGCAGACCAGCGAAGGGGTGGCAGACCAGATTTATTTCCTGCCCGTTACTCCTTATTTTGTAGAGAAGGTGATAGAAAAGGAACGTCCGGACGGCGTGCTCCTGTCTTTCGGCGGCCAGACTGCCTTGAACTGTGGGGTGGCACTGTACAAAGCAGGTATTTTCGAAAAATACAATGTCCGTGTGCTGGGTACTCCCGTGCAGGCCATCATGGATACTGAAGACCGTGAATTGTTTGTAGAAAAACTGAATGAAATCAATATCAAGACCATCAAGAGTGAAGCGGTGGAAAACCTGGAAGATGCCCGTCGCGCCGCTAAAGAATTAGGTTATCCGGTCATTATCCGTGCCGCCTACGCATTGGGTGGTTTGGGCTCAGGTTTCTGTGACAATGAAGAGGAGTTGAATGTTCTGGCTGAAAAGGCCTTCTCTTTCTCGCCGCAGGTATTGGTGGAAAAGAGTTTGAAAGGCTGGAAGGAGGTGGAATATGAAGTGGTCCGTGACCGTTATGATAACTGCATCACTGTATGTAATATGGAAAACTTCGACCCGCTGGGTATCCATACCGGCGAGTCTATCGTGATCGCCCCTTCGCAGACACTGACCAATGCGGAGTATCATAAACTTCGTGAACTGGCTATCCGTATCATCCGCCATATCGGCATTGTGGGCGAATGCAATGTACAGTATGCCTTCGATCCCGAATCGGAAGATTACCGTGTCATTGAGGTCAACGCCCGTCTTTCGCGCTCATCTGCATTGGCTTCCAAGGCTACCGGCTATCCGTTGGCTTTCGTTGCCGCCAAATTAGGCTTGGGATATGGGTTGTTCGACTTGAAAAACTCGGTGACAAAGACCACCAGTGCCTTCTTCGAGCCTGCACTGGACTATGTGGTGTGCAAGATTCCCCGTTGGGACTTGGGCAAGTTCCACGGTGTGGACCGTGAACTGGGCTCGTCCATGAAATCGGTGGGCGAGGTGATGGCTATCGGACGTACTTTCGAAGAAGCCATTCAGAAAGGTTTGCGCATGATTGGTCAGGGAATGCATGGTTTCGTAGAGAATAAGGAATTGGTTATAGAAGACGTGGACAAAGCCCTTCGTGAGCCGACGGACAAGCGCATCTTCGTGATCAGCAAAGCCATGCGTGCAGATTACACGGTAGACCAGATTCATGAGCTGACCAAGATTGACAAATGGTTCTTGCAGAAATTGCAGCACATCATGGACACTTCTAAAGAGATGCACGAATGGGGCAATAACCACAAGCAGATTACCGATATGCCGGACGAGTTGCTCCGCAAGGCGAAAGTGCAGGGATTCTCCGATTTCCAGATAGCCCGTGCCATTGGGTACGAAGGAGATATGGAAGACGGTATCTTGTATGTGCGTAATCATCGCAAGCAGGTGGGAATCCTTCCGGTGGTGAAACAAATCGATACCTTGGCGGCCGAGTACCCTGCACAGACCAACTATCTGTATTTGACGTATAGCGGTGTGGCCAATGATGTGAAGTACTTAGGCGACCATAAATCCATCGTGGTACTGGGCTCGGGTGCTTACCGCATTGGTTCGTCGGTGGAATTTGACTGGTGTGGCGTGCAGGCTTTGCAGACTATCCGCAAGGAGGGTTACCGCAGTGTCATGATCAACTATAATCCTGAAACGGTTTCTACCGACTATGATATGTGCGACCGTCTGTACTTTGACGAACTGACCTTCGAACGTGTGATGGATATTCTCGAACTGGAGAATCCTCACGGGGTCATTGTATCTACCGGCGGTCAGATTCCCAATAATTTGGCTCTCCGTCTGGATGCGCAACATGTAAATATCCTCGGTACCGGTGCCAAGAGTATTGACAATGCCGAAGACCGTGATAAATTCTCGGCCATGCTGGACCGCATTGGCGTGGACCAGCCCGAATGGAGCGCATTGACTTCTATGGAAGACATCCATGCCTTTATTGACAAGGTAGGTTTTCCTGTATTGGTGCGGCCTTCGTATGTACTGAGTGGCGCCGCCATGAATGTCTGCTCCAATCAAGAAGAGTTGGAACGCTTCCTGAAACTGGCTGCCAATGTATCAAAGAAACATCCGGTGGTAGTGAGCCAGTTTATTGAACACGCCAAGGAAGTGGAAATGGATGCTGTGGCTCAGAATGGTGAGATTGTGGCATACGCTATCAGTGAGCACATTGAATATGCCGGCGTGCATTCGGGGGATGCCACGATCCAGTTCCCGCCGCAAAAACTGTATGTGGAGACGGTACGCCGCATCAAGCGCATCTCCCGTCAGATAGCCAAGGAATTGAATATCTCAGGTCCGTTCAATATCCAATATTTGGCAAAGGATAACGACATCAAGGTGATTGAATGTAATCTTCGTGCTTCACGCAGCTTCCCGTTCGTCAGCAAAGTGTTGAAGATAAACTTCATTGAACTGGCTACCAAAGTGATGCTCGGACTGCCGGTAGAGAAACCGAACAAGAATCTTTTCGAGTTGGATTATGTGGGTATTAAGGCCAGCCAGTTCTCTTTCAACCGTTTGCAGAAAGCCGATCCGGTATTGGGGGTAGACATGGCCTCTACCGGTGAAGTAGGTTGCATCGGTACGGATACTTCGTGTGCCGTATTGAAGGCGATGCTGTCTGTGGGTTATCGTATTCCGGAAAAGAGCGTGTTGCTTTCTACAGGTAATGCCAAGCAAAAAGCGGATACCTTGGAAGCGGCCCGCATGTTACAGAAGAAAGGTTATAAACTTTATGCCACCGGAGGTTCATCTAACTTCCTGACCGAGAATGGGGTGGAGAATACCCGTGTATATTGGCCCAGTGAGGAAGGGCAGCCTCAGGCATTGGATATGCTGCACCGGAAAGAGATAGATATGGTAGTCAATATCCCGAAGAATCTGACAGCCGGGGAACTGGATAATGGATACAAGATCCGTCGTGCAGCCATTGACCTGAATGTGCCCTTGATTACCAATGCCCGTCTGGCAAGCGCGTTTATCAATGCTTTCTGCACTATGACGGTGGATGACATCGCTATCAAGAGCTGGGCGGAATATAAATGATTATCTTTTCTTTCATGATTTTCTTCATTTTGCAAATGTATAAAAAGGAAATACGGAATTCAGATAGAGTTCCGTATTTCCTTTTTATATAAATTTTTTTATAGTGCCGTTGTATTTCAGCCGGATTAGTGGCAATGTCCGCATCCGCAGCTGTTTCCGTCATCACAACCATCACCACCTCCGCAGTCACCACAACTGCATCCGCATCCTTCTCCGCTCATCATTTTTACCATTTCTTGAATTTCCTCATTGGTAGCTGTACGTGATTCCACCACTTCACCTTCGAAGGTCAGGTCTTTGCCGGCATGAGGATGGTTCAGGTCCACTGTTACAGAGTCATTAGTCACTTCGGTTACTGTCGCATAGAAGTGATGGCCTTCATTGTCTTGCAAAGGAATGACAGCCCCTTGGAAGATGCGTTCCTCATCAAAAACACCATCAATAGTGAACATATCTTTAGATACGGTGCGCACACCTTCTGGCATATATTCTCCGTAAGCTTCTGCGGTAGGAATGATAAATTCAAATTTATCACCTTTTTTTAAAGGTGCTATTTCTGTTTCAAAGCGTTCCAATGTGGTTCCTAAGCCAGATATGAACTGGAAAGGGTGCTCTACAGTTGCTTCTTCTACCAATGTCTTTTTACCGTCTTGCATTACATAAAGTTTGTATGCCACGGTGATGTACTTATTTTCCATGTTTTCTTATAATAATGTAATATAAACTACTTTTGTAGGTTTTTCATCGGACAAAGATACGAATTAATTCTCCTTAATCGCTTGTTATTACGTTTATATTACATAATTTTGTTATTATAATATTATATTTTGGATGCTTCTCTTATTAAAAGAATCAATATGTACGTTTGTAAACTTTGCTCATAAAAAAGGTTATGCCAGCGTTTTGACGACCTTATTTCTTTTTTCTACTAAGTTTTGCTTTTATTTCAGGGGATAATTGATATTTTTGTATTTTTATTGGTGGGTGGTTAACCTAAAGGAGAAGGGATGTTTATGAAGAATATGTGTCTATTGCCTGTATGGGCGATGTTATTGATTATAGCAGGGACTTTCTTTTCTTGTGAAAAGAAGCAGGATATGGCTATATACCGTCAGGCGGATTCTTTGAACTTGCTTTCTTATCGTATGCGCTATAAGAATTTGGACACAGCGTGTAAAGCAGCGCATGACGCCTACAAACTGGCGGATGGATTCCCTTCCCTGCGTGCCGGGGCATTGAATAATCAGGGCTTCTGCGCCTTTATCCACATGGACTTTGAAAAAGCCGAAGATCTTTTTCTTCGCGTATATGAGGAGTCAAACAATGAATTGGAATGTCTGATAGCAGATATCGGTATGATGAAAATTTGTCAGCGTACTGCCATGAACAAGGAGTTCTATGATTATCGTAACAGTGCGTTACGGCGTATGAAGCGTATCAGCGATGACCGTTCTGCTATAACCGATCCCGGAGAGCTGGAGCGGCTTAATTATGCCCGTTCCGAGTTTTCCATTGCTTCTGCCATCTATTACTATTATTTGCAGCAGGAACAGCAGTCTTTGGAGGCGATTAATGAAATTAAAGTGGACGAGGCGCTGGAAAGTGATACTGCCCAATTGCTCTATTATTATTATATGAAAGGGTCTGGCGGTATGTATGAAGCGGATACACCGCAGGATGTGGTATTGGGTGAGTTTAACTATCTGATAGAATGTCTGGGTATCAGCAGGGAACACGGGTATATCTATTTCGAGGCGAATGCATCTCAGGCAATGGCGGAATTGCTGAAAGAGAGGAAAAATTTCGATTTGATTATGGAAAGGCGTCCCAATGTGATGCGTGCCATCAATAACGAGGACTTGCCGTGGGAGGAACTGACCATGCGTTTTGCCTGGCAGGCTTTGGATTTGTTTAAAAAATATGGAGATTTGTATCAGATTTCGGGTACATACCGCACTTTGGCGTCGTGCAGCAACGAGCAAGGCAGGTATGAAGACGCGCTGCATTACTTGTCGGAAGCGCTGGGATACGTCAACCGGCATCACGAGAAATATTACCATTGTACGGATACCATGGACAGGCTTCGTCCGTATGTTCCCATGGCTACCACTTCCATTGAACTGGAATGGATTAATGACGATGGTATAAAAAGTGTTCCCGAATGGATCGCCCGTTTTCGTGAACAATTGAGTGTAACATATGCGGCGTTAGGAATGAAACCCCAGTCGGATTATAATCGTAATATTTATTTGGATATTCTGGATTACACTCGCCAGGACAAAGAATTGGAGAGCCGTTACAATGCGTTGGAGAAGGAATCGGAAGCCTTGAACGGACTTCTGGTGGTAGTGGTGGTTGGTATCGCTATCCTTATCATGCTATTTTGGATATTGAATAAAAGATGGCGTGTGCGGAATGCTCTTTACATTGATAAGTTGAAACGTACTTTGGAAATATGCCGTAAGATAACAGCTTCCGTACCCATTGATGCGGGAGAGATAGAGGATGTGACAAAAGCGGTAGTTGCCTCGGTGAAAGAGGATATTCTTCCGTTGGTAGGAGCGACGGACTTCCGTATTGTGGCCGAAAATGGAGAGGGGGAAGAGGTACCTGGACAAGGGATTTGTACAAGTTTTATCTTGAATATTCCAGGCAGGGAACAGCCTTTGGGCGAGGTGCATCTGTATTCGGAGCACAAAATGAAGAAAGATGATAAAGCACTGATGCGGGTTATTACACCTTACATTTCGTGGACACTGGAGAATGGGCTGGCTTTTATTTCGTTGGGCGATGAACGGAAACGGCTGGAAAAGGAGCAATATGTCCATGAGCAGCATTTGGCGGAGAATAAACGGCAGAATCTGGTGAAGAAAGCCTGTCTGTTTATTGTCACAGGCATTATGCCTTATATAGACCGCATCATGAATGAAGTGCATAAACTAACCGCACACAACTACATTCAGAACGAAGAAATAAAAGAGAGCAAATACCGTTATATCGACGAACTGATTACCCGTATCAATGAGTATAATGATATTCTGGCTTTATGGATTAAGATGAGGCAGGGGACACTGAGCTTGAATATAGAGAATTTTGAGTTGAATTCCCTTTTCGATGTACTGGTAAAAGGGCGTAAGACTTTCGAGATGAAACAACAGACTCTGACCATAGAGCCGACTGCCGCCATTGTGAAAGCGGATAAGGCTCTGACGCTTTTCATGATAAATACATTGACGGAAAACGCCCGTAAATATACGCAGCCGGGAGGAAATGTTTCTGTTTATGCGCAGGAAACAGAATCTTATGTGGAGATTTCGGTGAAAGATGACGGCCCGGGGCTTTCGCAGGAAGATGTGGAGCGTATTCTGAGTGAGAAAGTTTATGATTCGGGTAAAATCGGATTGCAGACCAGCGAAAATGTCAGCGAATTGCAGAAGAATAAAGGTCATGGTTTCGGGTTGATGAATTGCAAAGGCATTATTGATAAATATAAGAAGACCAATGAGATATTCCGGGTCTGCCTGTTCCGGATAGAAAGTGAATTGGGGAAAGGCAGCCGTTTCTATTTCCGTCTGCCCAAAGGAGTGCGCAAAACGTTGATGTTGGTACTGGTCGCTTTTCTTCCTGTCCTGACAGGATGTAATGAGGGGAGGGAGAAAGACGGGAAAGCGGAACAGTTCACTCTCAATGATTCCATTCAGCGATATGATACATTATTGGCTGTTGCGAATGAATATGCATACGATGTTTACAATTGTAACATTGATGGATTATACCAACAGGCATTGTGTTATGCGGACAGTGCTCTCTATTGTTTGAATAAGCATTATATCATGTATTCGGGCAGCAAAGGGCCTTTGTTGGAATTGGAAGGAGAGGGGGCTGCAGCGGATTTAGATTGGTTCAATCGGCATTTTGATACCGATTACTATGCCTTGCTGGATGTCCGCAACGAGGCAGCAGTCGCCTTTTTGGCTTTAGGTAATCTGGAGGCTTATCGTTATAACAATAATGCTTATACGGCGCTGTACAAACAAATCAGTGAGGATACCTCGTTGGAGCAATATTGTCGCCGGATGCAGCTTTCTGCCAATAATAAGACGGTGGCTATCATTCTTTGTGTGGTTATCTTGTTGGTATTGTTGGTAGGTTATTATATTTTGTATTTCCGCCACCGTTTGATTTATCGTTATAACTTGGAACAGGTGTTGGAAATCAACAAGCAGGTATTTTCGGCCTCTCTGCTTGACGGAAGAACCGACCGGGATATTGCTGCAAGTTTGGTCAATGATATGTTTGAGGCGGTGAATGAGTTGCTGCCCATTGATGTGTTGGGCGTAGCGGTTTATAGTGAAGACAACCATAGCTTGAATTATGCTTTTTCACCGATGGAGGATGAGAACGAAGAAATGCGTGAGATGATGGCCCGTAGTTTTGACGCGAAGACACCTTATTGGCGTGAGAAAGATAGGGTAAAGTGTTTGCCCTTGTGGGTGGAAGCAGGTAACGAGAATCGTTGCACGGGTGTGATGGCATTGAAAATCGCTTTACCTGTGGAGCGTGAGGACGACCGATTGATGCTGGAGCTTGTGGCCGGATATGTAGCCGTCATTGTATATAATGCAGTGGTACTGATGGCACAGAAATATCGGGATATAGAAAGTGCGCAGGATGATGCGCGCCGAGCTATACGGGAGGAAAACCAGTTGCATGTGCAAAATCTGGTATTGGACAATTGCTTGTCAACCATTAAGCATGAAACAATCTATTATCCTAACCGGATAAAACAGATTATCGACAGGTTGAATGCCCGTCAGGCAGGAGAAAACGAAGCTGTGCAAGTAGAGACGATTGGTGAGTTGATCAGTTATTATAAGGATATATTTACTTTGCTGAGTTCATGCGCCGCACGTCAGTTGGAAGAAATTACTTTCCGTAGAGGTGCTGTGAAAGCCGGCGAACTGGCCGATTATGCGGCACGGTATATAAAACGTGCCGGAAAACGTATGCCGCATCGGGTAGAGCTGAGGACGGAGGTGGAACATGTTTCCGTACTGGGAGATGCCATTCAGCTGAAGTTTATGTTGGAAAATCTGATAGATGAAGCACTATCATGCGAGGTGGATGGCCTTTTGGAATTGTGTATTTATAAGGATAAGGATTTTGTGCGGTTTGATTTCCGCGATACGCGTCGCGAAAAGTCCCAGGAAGAGTTGAACTTGTTGTTCTACCCGCATCTGTCGCGTATGAAGCAGGGGCAGGAAGGAATTCTGACCGGTACGGAATACCTTATTTGTAAGCAGGTGATTCGTGACCATGATGAATTTGCCGGAAGACGCGGTTGCCGTATCAATGCGCAGCCTGCCGCTGAGGGAGGGTTCACCGTATGGTTCACCCTGCCTGCCTGTTGAATGTAGAATGTAAAAAAATAATGCATATTATGGAGAATAATAGATTTAAAGTCATCATTGTAGAGGATGTCAAACTGGAATTGAAAGGAACGGAAGAGATATTCAGGCACGAAATTCCGAATGCGGAAGTCATCGGAACCGCTATGACTGAGAATGAGTTTTGGGAATTGCTGAAAGTACAGTTGCCCGATATGGTTTTATTGGATTTGGGCTTGGGGGGATCGACTACCATCGGTGTGGAAATCTGTTCTTCTTTACGGAAGAACTATCCGGATATGAAGGTGCTGATTTTCACAGGTGAGGTATTGAATGAAAAGTTATGGGTGGATGCGCTGAATGCGGGTGCGGATGGTATAATCCTGAAGACGGGAGAGCTGCTGACTGCCACAGATGTACAGGCGGTGATGGATGGCAAGAAACTGGTTTTCAATTATCCCATTCTGGAGAAAATAGTGACACGTTTCAAGCAGTCGGTGGCTCAGGAGCAGCGCAGGCAGGAAGCTGTCATTAATTATGATATTGATGAATATGATGAGCGTTTACTTCGCCATCTAGCTTTGGGCTATACCAAAGAAATGATTACTAATCTGAAAGGGATGCCTTTCGGGGTCAAGTCCATAGAGAAACGTCAGAATGAATTAATAAATCGTTTGTTCACATTGGATGAAAGAAATGGCGTCAATGCCTGTCGCTTGGTGACCCGTGCTTTCGAGTTGCGGATTCTTGATATGGATAATTTGGAACCGGATGAAGAGTAAACGTTATTTTCCACATACCGCTACTGTGTTTTTTCTGCTGACGGTAGCTGTAGCCTTGTTCTCATGGATAGGAAGTATTTATGGGCTGGGGAAGGTGCAAAGCCTGCTCAGCCCCGAAGGAATCCGGTGGGAATTGAGGCATGCTATGGGGAATTTTGTCCAAACACCGGCATTGGGCATAGTAATGATGCTTTTTTTAGGGTTCGGCATTACGGTTCATTCCGGGGTATGGGGTACGTTGGGGAGGATAGTGAAAAGAGGAAAACCCATTTCTCGTAAGGAAAAACGTGCGTTGATATGGGCAGGTTGTATGCTGCTTGTTTATATCATAATGATTATTTGCACCACTTTCGCTCCATGGACTATGTTGCGTAGCGTGACGGGATCTCTCACGAATTCTCCGTTTCAAAAAGGAATTTATTATCTCATTTCGTTTGGTATGGGATTGTCGGGCATGGCTTTCGGCTATGCATCGGGACGTTTTCGGGATGATAAGGATATAATAAGGGGGATGTCTTGTCTCTTTTCTCGTTTTGCCGATTACTTTGTGGTGCTTTTTTTTATAGTCCAGTTCTTTTCCTCGTTGATGTATACGAACTTGGTGGAATGGGCTGGAATAGATTCATATATAGTATCTTGCGTTTTCCAATTTTGTTGCTATTTACCTTTCGCTTGGATGCTGAATAGAAAAAAATAGATTGAAATTACAAAAAAACACGGATTTTTTTTTGTAATTTCAATAAAAACCGTACCTTTGCACTCGCAATTAAGGATGGTTCCGTAGCTCAGCTGGATAGAGCAACGCCCTTCTAAGGCGTGGGTCAAGCGTTCGAATCGCTTCGGAATCACGAAAGGCGGTTACTTCGGTAGTCGCCTTTTTTATTGTCTATCAAGCTGCTACTTCCCGCATTCTCGATATCGTCTGCCATACAATAAATCTCTGTCACTTCAGTCTCTGAGAACATAGTGGAATCG
>BLLV01000189.1 GCA_011959205.1 Bacteroidaceae bacterium | reverse complement strand
GTTGGGGCATTACTGGTAAAAAACTCGGTATTACTAGTAATAAAGTTATAAAGAATGTTCGCATTTGCTTTAATTTTGGGGCAAAGATACAAAGTAATCAATTAATTCGTTACTTTTGCCTTGACAAAACAAAAAATAGAATATGATAACCTTTATTATTGCATTACTGGTTCTTGTAGGCGGATACTTTTTGTATGGAAGTTATGTGGAACGTGTGTTCGGCCCTGACAAGACAAGGAAGACACCTGCCCTGACCATGGCGGATGGTGTTGATTTCATTCCACTTCCTACCTGGAAGATTTTTATGATTCAGTTCTTGAATATAGCGGGCCTTGGCCCTATCTTCGGTGCCATTATGGGAGCCAAGTTCGGTACGGCGTCTTATTTGTGGATTGTCCTGGGTACTCTTTTTGCCGGGGCGGTGCACGATTATCTGTCGGGCATGCTTTCCATCCGTCATAACGGTGAGAGCCTGCCGGAGATCATCGGCCGTTATCTGGGCCTTCCCACCAAGCAGCTGATGCGCGGCTTTACGGTGGTGCTGATGATATTGGTGGGGGCGGTGTTTGTGGCAGGTCCGGCCGGGTTGCTTGCCAAGCTTACTCCGGACTACATGGATGCCACGTTTTGGATTATTGTGGTATTCCTCTATTATATGCTGGCCACGCTGTTGCCGGTGGACAAGATCATCGGAAAGATATATCCGTTGTTTGCCATCGCCTTGTTGTTTATGGCGGTGGGCATTTTGGTGATGCTGTTATGGAACCATCCGGTGTTGCCCGAAATCACGGACGGTCTGCAGAATACCCATCCTGCAGGATTGCCCATATTCCCTATCATGTTTGTTTCTATTGCCTGTGGGGCGATCAGTGGTTTCCATGCCACCCAGTCTCCGCTGATGGCGCGCTGTATGAAGAATGAGAAGTACGGCCGTCCTGTTTTTTATGGAGCGATGGTGACCGAGGGGATCGTGGCATTGATCTGGGCGGCAGCCGCCACTTACTTTTTCCATCAGAATGGCATGGAGGAGAGCAATGCTTCGATTATTGTAGACAGTATCACCAAGGAGTGGCTGGGCACGGTAGGAGGCTTGCTGGCCATACTGGGTGTAATTGCTGCTCCTATTACCAGTGGGGATACCGCTTTGCGTTCGGCGCGTCTGATTGTTGCCGATTTTATGCATTTGGAACAAAAAAGTATAGCGAGACGTTTATTGATTTGTATCCCTATTTTTGCGGTAACTATCGGCATCTTGTTGTACAGCCAGCGTGATGCGGCGGGGTTTGACATGATATGTCGTTATTTTGCCTGGTGTAACCAGACTCTGTCCGTGTTTACTTTGTGGGCGGTCACTGTTTTTCTGGCACGTACGAAAAAGAATTATTATATCACCCTGTTTCCTGCCTTGTTCATGACGGCTGTATGTTCTACTTATATTTGCATAGCCCCCGAAGGGTTGGCGCTTTCGGGTGCTGTCTCTTATCTGACAGGCGGGCTTTGTACGTTGGTAGCCGCTGTCGGGTTTGCAAGTTGGTATAGGAAACAAAAACAGCATAGTTTATGAGAAAATATAGAAAATCGACCTGGCTGCCTGTAACTCTGCTGGTTTACACCACAGCGATGGCCGTTTATTTTATTCCGCGCAATACGGAAATAAGTGATATGGAAAAGTATCTCACGGTAGGTTTGTCCTATGTGATTATAGCGTTGTTATGGATGGTTCTTCGTAAGAAACAAAAGGCGCAGGATTTTTTCAAGCAGAAGACGGCATACGAGATGCTCAGGAGTCTCGTGGGCTCG
>BLLV01000188.1 GCA_011959205.1 Bacteroidaceae bacterium | reverse complement strand
CGTCTATTTCATCGCTTCCGACGCGAAGAACTATTACCAGGCGACGGACGCGGCGAAGTTGCAAGGTTGTGAGAGTGTGACCATCAGCGTGACCTGTTCGGACGGTGCCACGCTCGGACATGGAACGACACAGTACAAGTGCCGCAAGTGCGGCAGCTCGCTGAACGCCCACTCGAAGGAGTGCGCCATGCAGACTTCGGTCACGGAGAACGAGCTGGACCTCTCCGAGCTGGACGGTATGGTGCAGGAAGCGGCCAACCGGGTCGCCCTGCTTGAATCGCAGATAAAAGCACTGGAGGATGAGAATGTCGCGTTGCTGAAGAAAATTGCCGAAGCGAGCGTGGAGGACGCGGCAACGTACCGCCAGCAGTACAATGCGAACAAGACACAGATAGACCGCCTGAAAAGCGAGCTGGCCGAATGGCAGAAGAAACAGAAGGAGTATGCGGACGCGATACAGGAAGCGGCGGGCGACAACGACGTGCCGACGGACGACTACTACCGCATACCCGCCATCATGCAGGACTGCAGGACGGCCTACAACCTCACGTGGCAGGACGGCGGCGCATGGAGCGGCTATACCTATGTGCGCAAGGCCACCATGCCGAACATCAACGGTGTCATCACGTTCCGGGCCACGATTTCGATAGCGCGGAAACCGAAGTATTTCCTCGGTATCAAGATTCACCGTGCCATCCTGCAAATCAGCTGGGAACTGACCACGGAGTACACCGACACGTTCGTAGCCGATGTGCTGACGCTCGACCCGAGCCTTTCGGACGAAGAGAAAACAAAAATGGTGAACGACCGCATCGCGGAAATCGCCCGGGAACACCCGTCCTGCAAGATTACGACGGAGTACGCCCGTACCGCTCCGATGGAAGAGACACCGACCGGGGACGTGTACCACCTGCTGTGGTCGAGCGACCGGCTTGCCATAGCCCGTGAGGTGGATTCGCGTATCACGAAGATATATGCCGACCTCGTGTCATTGGAGAAGATGATGCACTACAAGCGCAACATCATCGACGTACTGAAGGACGTGCTTCCGGAACTGGACACGGACGAAGGACGCAGATTCACACTCGTGGAGGAGTGCCATGAACGATGGGTGGAAAACGCACGGGCTTCGAAGAGAGGGAACGGAAGCAAGGAGGTACGGCCATGAAACGCATATTATTGATAACGGTCGTGCTGTTGGCACTTCTGCCCGGTATCGCCAAAGCACAATGGACTTTTGATGTCGTTTCCGTCGAGGCATATATCAACGACCACAAGAAACAGCGCAGCCTGTTGCTGGCCCGCAGTACGCTGGAATACAGTAACAAGCTGCTGCACGGGTACAGTCGCAAGGAGGTCGGCGGTTACAAGGAGCTGAATGTGGACCTGGACCGCTACACCCGTGCCTTCGACATCATCGACGTGATGTACCAGTCCTTGCGGACGGCGCTGAACGTGAAGAATACCTACACGGCGGTGAGCGACCGTATCGGCGACTACAAGAGCCTGCTGGAGGACTTCAACGAGAAGATTTTGAAACGGGGACGCATAGAACCGTCCGACGCGCTGATACTGACCATCAACGAGAAAGCCATACGCGATATCGCCCATGACGGGGAGCAGCTCTACAAGTCGGTGAGCGACCTCGTGCTGTACGCCACAGGGGCGGCAGCCTGCTCGACCAGCGACCTGCTGACAGTACTGGAGGCTATCAACCAATCGCTGGACGAGATCGAACGGCACCTGAACCGGGCGTACATCGAAACGTGGCGGTACATACAGGTGCGTATAGGCTACTGGAAATCGAAGATATACCGCGAGCGCACCAAACGGGAGATTCTTGACGGGGCTTTCGGACGGTGGCGTGAAGCGGGACGACTGGAAGACTGACGAATAGAAACATATAAAAGAGAAAAGAAGATGAAAAAGACATTTTTACTCATGGCGATAACGGTTGTAACGGCAAGTGCGGTTCATGCGCAGGGTGTCAGTGTAACCTACAACCACGACTCGCCGAAGCAGAACCAGATTACGGTCATGGAGACCGGAGCGGGCGCACTCTCGCCCGACCTTTATTACACACTGCTGCACAACTCCTACAAGAAGTCGGCGGCGGTAAAGAACAAGCTGGCGTTCCGCACGCTGGCGGGCGTCAATCTGTACAACCAGGTGGACGAAGCCGAAGCCATCGACTCGGCATTGGTCAGCCGTGCGAAGATAGAGGCGCTGAACGTGGCTGACCGTCAGGTGGACCTCGCGTGGATTGCTGAAAGCGACAAGATAAACGGACAGATGGAGCGGTTCAAGCGCAACATTGACCGCATCCTACCCGCAGGAGGCACACCGGACGACAAGGAGCGGTGGATGGAATACTACCACGTGTACCAGAGTGCCGTCAAGGTTACCAGAGACGCTTATATGCCGAACGCACAACGGAAGAAGGAGTACCTGCGCATTTACGAGGACGTGACCCGGCAGAACGGGGTTCTTGTCGGGTATCTTGCCCGCAGGCAAAACGCCACGATGACGGGCAACCTGCTGAACGCGACCGACGAGCGTAACCTGAACAAGGGAAGCATCGTCCGCGAAGCCGTGAACCGATGGAACGAATCGCGCTTTGCGGTACGCGGCTCGCAGTTGAACGGCGGTACAGGCGGCGGAGAGGGAGATGAAACCGTAAACAAGGGAAACTAAAAGAACATAGCGTATGGCAGACGGAAACATTCTTTCGGATTTCGGTATCAACCTCATGGAGGAAGAAATCGACGACGTGATTTTTCGAACTAACGAGTTCCTGACCGATGCGACCTTTACCGGCTCGCAAGGGCCGTTCTGGTGGATATTGCAGATGTGTATGGCGCTTGCCGCGCTCTTTGCCATCATCATGGCGGCGGGCATGGCGTACAAGATGATGGTCAAGCAGGAACCGCTGGACGTGCTGAAACTCTTCCGGCCTTTGGCTGTGTCGATTATCCTCTGCTGGTGGTACCCTCCGGCAGACACGGGCATGGCAGGCAGCGGGAGCAGCTGGTGCTTTCTGGACTTCCTATCGTACATACCGAACTGCATCGGTTCGTACACCCATGACCTGTACGAGGCCGAAGCCTCGCAGATTTCGGACAAATTCGAAGAAGTACAGGAGCTTATCCACGTGCGCGACACGATGTACACGAGCCTACAGGCACGGGCCGATGTCGCCCACACGGGCACGTCCGACCCCAACTTGATAGAGGCGACGATGGAGCAGACAGGCGTGGACGAAGTGACGAACATGGAGAAGGACGCGGCGGAGCTGTGGTTCACCTCGCTGACAGCAGGCGTTGTGGTGGGGATAGACAAAATCATCATGCTGATTGCCCTCGTGGTGTTCAGAATCGGCTGGTGGGCCACAAGATATAAAATTTTATAACAAACTGATTTACTATATTTTATATAATATATAAAAGAGTAGTTATATAATTTAGTACCATTTTGGCACCACTATTTAGCCAACGTAAATAAAATCAAGGGATGGTGCAAATGGCATTGGATAATTAATTTCTCCGGCTGCATAAACCACATTCGTTTACCGTCCTCAAATCTGTCAACACTTTCCAGAGGTAATCAGAGGTTTATTTGAATCTCCAACAAATGACGAATTGTTGATTTTGCATCTATATTTCGTAATTTACCTACAATAATTGAATTTATGACTTGCTGTACAAGATTTTATTTGTATCTTTGCACCATACAATAGATAAAATCAATAATTATGATAGCAGAGTTCAGCATTGAGAATTTTTTCTCCATTAAATCGGTTCAAAAAATCAGTTTTGAGCCATCGGCAGATACTTTTATGTCTAATGAGTATTCGTATGAAGTTAAGGACGGGGTAAGATTGCTGAAAGTGGGAATCATCTACGGTGCCAACGCTTCCGGTAAAACGAATATATTGAATGCCATCGAATTTTTCAAGATGTTGGTTTTGAGAATGCCTAAAGACCGGACCGAGAAAACCGGGGTTGTCCCTTTCATGTTGGATGATACTTCAAGGAACGAAAAGACAAAGATGTCAATGGTGTTCTATATCAATCAGTCGAAGTACATTCTCAGTTTTGAATTGGACGCAAAGCATATCTATTCCGAGACATTGATTGTTTATGATTCCATTCGCCCGACCAAGCTGTATAACCGAAGTTATGATACCGTGACAGATTCCTCGACTATCGACTTTGGCGTAAATCTGAAAATGACAAAGAAAAGCCAGGATGTAATTTCCGGCAACACTATCAATAATTGCAGTGTGCTTGCCGCATTTGGCAAAAGCAATGTGGAACGGACAAGGCTGAATGATGTGTACGATTATTTTGCCAAGCAGGTCAAAGATGTATTGGCTCCCGGTATGTTGCTTTCGGGATATGTCAAATCACGATTGGATAAAGACGAGGCAGGAGATTTGAAGAAATTCATTTTAAATTTCCTGAAAGCGTCCGATTTCAATATAGAAGATGTGGTATTAAACGAAGAGGAAGAGCTGATTACCCCTGAATTGGAACAACTGATTCAGAATGCCCCTATTGATAAAGATGCAAAGGCTGAAATGCTTAGAAAGGGGAAAATTACAAATACGGAACTGACCTTCAAGCATAAGGCTGGCGATAAAGTATATGATTTGTCGGAAGAATACGAGTCCAATGGCACTATGAGATTCCTGGGAATGGCGGTGATACTGAATTTCCTGTTAAAGACCAATCGGTTTGTACCCATTGATGAAGTGGAGACAAGTATTCATTATGAACTGTTGGCTTATTTCCTGAAAGTCTTTCTGGCAAACAGCGACGGAACATCCCAAATGCTCCTGACCACACATGACATCAATCTTCTCAACGAGGATTTCATTCGCCGTGATACGATATGGTTCACCGACAAAGACGAACTTGGCGAAACTAAAATAGTACGCCTGTCTTCTTTGGGACTGCATAAGAATCTTTCCCCATACAATGCTTACAAGCAGGGAAAATTGGTAAAGTTGCCGTTCTTGGGTAGTCAGTATATCAACCTGAATGACTAATGATATGGGACGGACAGTAACAAAAAGTATCGCCATCATAGGCGAAGGAGAAACGGAATGGTTCTATTTCGACTCTCTGAGGATTGCGTGTCGGTATCCTTTCAAGGTTGCGCCGGATTTTCCGCAGCACAGCGACATCAATCATATTTTGAAACTGGTAGAATCCTATTTGAACAAGCAATACGACTTTATCGTATGCCTGTTTGATATGGACAGATTATTCCAGTTTCCATCTGAAATGCAGTTGTATCAGCGGGCAAAGAAAGAGTATAGCAAGAAGAAATATGCCGGAAAGGTTCTGTTCGTAGAAACGAATCCCTGCACGGAGTTTTGGTTTCTACTCCATTTCTTGCCTAATGTGGTTTGTCGGCGATATGAAAGTTACGACCAACTGCTTCCCGTATTGCAGAAATATATGCCGGGGTATGAAAAGACAAAGCGATATTTCATACGCACCAACCTCTATAAATACCTGACAGAGAATGGCGATTTGGAACGGGCGATGTCAAACTCAGAAAAGTTATGTCAACTTTGCAAGGAATCGCCAGAGGATTTGAAAGCATACTCAGAGATTCACCAGGTTATCAAATTATTAAATAATAATTCTATATGACAAAAAGACAAGTATTTTACAGTTTTCATTTTAAGAATGACTCATGGAGAGCCGGACAGGTTCGGAATATTGGAGTAGTAGAAGGAAATATGCCAGTTTCTTCCAATGATTGGGAAGAGGTTAAGCGCAAAGGTGATGATTCTATTAAAAGGTGGATTGATACTCATATGGATTATCGCTCTTGTGTTATTGTATTAATCGGTTCTGATACTGCATCAAGAGAGTGGTGTAGGTATGAAATTAAACATGCATGGAAAGAGGGCAAAGGAGTTGTTGGTATTTATGTGCATAATCTAAAGAACATTGAAGGAGAGCAGGATATAAAAGGAGATAATCCATTCAAATTATTCTGTATTGATAAGACATTTAACTATATAATCGAACATAAACATCCAGCTGATAGTAACGAAATTAATTTGTCCGAAATATGTAAGACTTATGATCCTCCATATAAAATCAGTACCAATGTGTATGATTATATCAAAGAGCATATAAATGAGTGGGTAGAAGAGGCCATTAGAATTCGTAATCAGTATCCTAAATAAATTTTTGTTATGCCAATAAATAAAAATGTTTTCATAAAGAATTATCTTAGTGCTCTTAATAATGGTGATGCTGCTATATTTGCAGGTGCTGGATTGTCTGCTCCAAGTGGATGCGTTAATTGGAAGCAATTGCTAAGAGAGATTGCCGAGGAATTGGAGCTTGATATTGAAAAGGAGTCAGATTTGGTAGCGATAGCACAATACTATTACAATAAAAATGGATGTAATCGAACAAAATTAAATGATACAATTAAAGATGCTTTCCAGACAGGAAAACAACCAAATGTTAATCATAATATACTCGCTAAATTGCCTATTTTTACATATTGGACCACAAACTATGATAAACTAATAGAAAAGGCATTGGAGAATAATGGTAAGATCTGTGATATAAAAACTTGTTGTGCGAACCTCACGACTACTTTAAAAGGACGCAATGTTGTAGTTTATAAAATGCATGGAGATGTTGATCATCCAGAAGATGCTGTATTGATTCGCGATGACTATGAGTCATATAATCAAGAAAAGGCGCCTTTTATAAATACATTATCCGGAGACTTAATGACAAAAACATTTTTGTTTATAGGCTTTAGTTTTACGGATCCTAATTTTTATTATATATGTGCACATTTAAGGGCACGTCTAAAAGGAAATATGAGGGAACATTATTGTTTCCTGAAAGATGTTTCTAAAACAGATTATAAAGATGAGGACGAATTTAAATATGAGAAGAGAAAACTATCATATTTTATTGATGACTTAAAACGATTCAATATAAAAACCGTGCTTATTCAAGAATACTCAGAGATAACTGAAATATTACAAAGTATAAAGAGGGTTTATAATGGTCGTACAGTATATCTATCTGGTGCGGCAGCTGAATACAACCCAGATGGTAAAGACGCATATGAAAAATTTATAAGTAAATTAAGCGGTCGCTTAATTTACGAAGGATATAAAATAGTTTCAGGATATGGTTTAGGTGTGGGTAGTGCGGTAATAAGTGGTGCTCTTTCTGAAATATATTATAATCAGAAAAAATCGCTTACAGACCAATTAATTCTGAGACCTTTTCCACAAGGTGACGATGCAAAAGAAATGTGGGAAACTTATAGACAAGACATGATATCTTATAGTGGTATATCAATCTTCTTGTTGGGTAATAAGAAAGAAAGTGGAACTATTGTTCCATCTAATGGAATGCGGTCAGAATATGAAATTTCAAAAGAACAGGGTAACTTCCTAATCCCTATTGGTAGAACAGGATATATATCTAAAGAATTATGGAATGAGTTATTGGAAGAAAGACAAGACGACCATACTTTTGATATTTATCGACATGATATTGAGTCTTTGGGCGATGATACAAAAACATTAGACGAAGTAATAGAAATAGTAATAGAGTTAATTAAAAAAGTAAAATAACTATGGCACATAAAACATTTATTTCTTATAAATATAGCGAAGCGCAGGATCTTCGCGATAGGATAATAAAGGCATTGGGGGATGATGCGAGTTACTATCAAGGAGAAACAAGTGATTCTCCTGATTTAACAGATACGTCTACTGAGAATATAAAGAAGAACCTAAAAGATATGATGTATGACACATCTGTAACGATTGTAATTATTTCTCCGCATATAAAAGAAAGTAAGTGGATTGATTGGGAAATTGAATATTGTCTTAAGAATATAACAAGAAAAAATAGGACATCGCATACTAATGGGGTTGTTGGTGTTATAATGAAAGTAAATGGGGGCTATGACTGGTTTAAATACACCTCAACTAAACCAGATGGATGTTCTGTTACTAATTATTATGATTCAAAGGTTTATGATATCATAAACAATAATAGATATAATCAATATCCTAAAGTGTATTCTTGTAATCAATGTAAATGTGTAAACGCATTGACTGGTTCTTATATTGCTTTTGTTGAAGAAGATGAGTTTTTGTCAAATCCTCAAAAGTATATTAACAATGCCTATGATAAAAGTGAAAAGGATGCAGAAGGATATAACTTAACAAAACAACGATAGATTAGGTATGTTTGACAAATAATCCGATATTTAAATCAAGCATTCTTCTGTAAATAATAATAGCGTGTCCTTGGCTATATAATTCAAGGACAAAATGGAAGGTAAGATATGGCAACAAATCCACCGTCAGGAGACGGACATCGCAATGGTGCAGTGAGAAAACGTTCTCAGGTTTTTAATCCCAAAACAGAACAATGGGTAAAACGGGATAAAGATACAGGACGCTTTATTGATGTAAAACAAGATGGTACACCGTAACCATTCTATTTTCCGCCTTGACACGCATCGCAACCCAGCATATCTTTGCGC
>BLLV01000187.1 GCA_011959205.1 Bacteroidaceae bacterium | reverse complement strand
CCAAGGACCCTCTGATTAACAGTCAGATGCTCTAACCGACTGAGCTAACGAAGAAGGTTTTTCTCTCAAATGCGGTGCAAAGATAATAGGTTTTTCCGAAATATGCAATATCTTTGCAGAAAAATTTTAGATAAATGGATAAAATAATTGGAATGGGCAATGCATTGGTTGACGTTCTTGTTACTTTGCAAGATGATTCGCTACTGGATGAGATGGGTTTGCCTAAAGGAAGCATGCAACTTATAAATGAAGATAAATTCTTGAAAATCAGTGAAAAATTCTCTGAAATGAAAACGCATAAAGCTACAGGGGGGAGTGCGGGAAACACTGTTTTGGCATTGGCTAACCTGGGAGCACACCCGGGATTTATCGGAAAGACAGGAAAAGATGATTTCGGGCAATATTTTAAAAAAAATGGTTTGAAGCAGGGAATTGACATGAAATTACTTGCCGGTGATTTGCCTACAGGAGTGGCTTCCACTTTCATCTCACCGGATGGGGAACGCACTTTTGGCACTTATTTAGGAGCTGCCGCCACCATGAAAGCCGAAAATCTGACATTGGATATGTTTAAAGGATATGCATACCTATATATAGAAGGATATTTGGTGCAGGATCATGAATTGATTCTTCGTGCTATGCAATTAGGCAAAGAAGCCGGATTGCAGATCTGTTTGGATATGGCCAGTTATAATATTGTGGAGAGAGACTTGGAATTCTTCGATATTTTGATTACTAAATACGTGGATGTTGTTTTTGCTAATGAAGAAGAGGCGAAGGCTTATACAGGCAAGGATGCCTGGGGGGCTATCAATGAAATCGCTTCTAAATGCAGTGTCGTGATAGTAAAACTGGGTGCCCAAGGCTCATGTATAAAGAAAGGTACGGAATGTATCAAACTGGAGGTGCCTCCGGTAAAAAAGGTAGTGGATACCACTGGCGCTGGAGATTATTATGCGGCCGGCTTCCTGTATGGACTGACTTGTGGCTATTCTTTAGAGAAGTGTTCCATTATAGGCTCTATTTTAGCATCCAGTGTGATACAAGTGGTGGGTACAACCTTATCAAAGAAAAAATGGGACGAAATAAAGTTAAATATAGAGGCTCTTCTACAGCCTTGAATAGAATAATGTATTAATTTGCGGTTCACAAATACGTAAAGTGATGAAATGGAATAGTAAGAAAATATTGTTAGTGATTTGCGTGGCTCTGGCTGGCGGCGCTTTGTTTAGTTTTAATAAGGGTGATGACCGTAATTTCCGGATAGCAAAAAACTTGGATATCTTTAATGCGATATTCAAGGAGCTGGATATGTTCTATGTCGATACGATTGATCCTGAAAAAGTGATAAAATATGGCATTGATGCTATGTTGGCGCAGACTGACCCTTATACGGAATATTATCCTGAAGAAGATAATACGTTGAAGGAAATGACCAGCGGAAAGTTTGGCGGTATCGGGTCGGTAATCCGTTATTATACTCCCCGCAAGCGTGTGGCTATTATTGAGCCGTCCGAGGGGAGCCCTGCTGCCGGAATAGGATTGAAGGCCGGTGATATCATCATGGAGATAAATGGGAAAGATATGGCGCAGGGAGACAGAATTCCTAATGAACTGACTTCGTATGTCAGTGATAACCTGCGTGGCGAGCCGGGAACAACTTGTGTGCTGAAAGTTGAGAGGCCTACTTCGGATAGTACCTATGTACCCATGGAGTTTAAAATAACCCGTTCTACCATCCGCACGAATTCTGTACCTTATTATGGGATGGCGGGCAATAATGTGGGGTATATCGTTATCAGCACTTTTGCCATAGAGAATTGTTCAAAAGATATAAAGAAGGCATTGATAGAATTGAAACAGCAAGGTGCTGAATCTATTGTTCTCGATTTGCGGGGCAATGGAGGCGGCTTGCTGGGAGAAGCGGTGAATGTAGTGAATTTCTTTGTGCCGAAAGGGAAGGAGATTGTGGTGACAAAAGGCAAGATTAAACAAGCCGGAACTACTTACAAGACGATGAACGAACCGGTAGATACGGAAATTCCGCTGGCTGTGTTAGTGGACGGTGCTACAGCTTCGGCATCCGAAATTGTCTCGGGTTCCTTGCAGGACCTTGACCGTGCCATTATCGTGGGAAGCCGTACATACGGTAAAGGCTTGGTACAGGTTCCCCGTGAATTGCCTTATAACAGCAGCATGAAAGTTACTACCGCAAAATATTATATTCCCAGCGGACGATGCATTCAGGCCATTGATTATGCCAAACGCAATGCTGACGGGTCGGTGGCCCGCACTCCGGACAGCCTGACCCATGTATTCCATACGGCAGCCGGACGTGAAGTGCGTGATGGCGGCGGTATCCGTCCTGATGTGGAGGTAAAAGCGGAAAAATTCCCGAACATCTTGTTCTATCTGCTCAATGATGATCTGATTTTCGATTATGCTACCCGGTATTGTATCAAGCATCCTCAGATAGGGGAAGTGAAGGATTTCACAGTAACGGATGCCGACTATGCCGACTTTAAGAAGATGTTGCATAAACGTAAGTTCACTTATGACCGACAGAGTGAGAAGATGCTGAAGAACTTGAAAGAAATTGCAGAGTTTGAGGGCTATATGGATGGAGCGAAAGATGAGTTTGCCGCCTTGGAAACGAAACTGACGCATAATCTGGATCATGAGTTGGATCGATTCTCGAAAGAAATAAAAGATGCCATTGCCCAGGAGGTGATCAAACGCTATTATTTCCAGCGTGGTTCGGTGTTACAACGTATGAAAGATGATCCCGACCTGAAAAAGGCTATGGAAACATTGAATGACCAACCGGAATACAACAAGATACTTTCCGTAACGAAATGACACAATCAGGGGCGGACCTTGTAGGTCTGCCCCTGATTGTGTCATGAAGATTCCTATCTGCCCTTACAGTTTAAGGAGAATGTTTCCGCTGTCCTGGCTTTGGGCGGTCAATAGGAAGGTTTCATACATAATGTGCTGGAAAATCAATCGATAGGGTATCGGTTGTAAAACTACGGTTGCACCATCCATGGGATGTGCATTTGTATCCGTGACCTTCCCGGAAATGGTTTGTGCGGTGGCTGTTCCTGTTGCCAGAAATAAAAATAGCAATGTGATGATAAAAAAAACTTTTCCATGTCTATTTGTTCTAATATTTTCTTTAACTTTGACGAAACAAAAGTAAGGAGACTTTTTCCCTTACGTGGTTAATGGCAGGTTAACATTACGTTAACATGATATAGAAAAAAAATAAGTATATGAAGATCAAGTATATTCGTTGGGTGTTCATCGTGGGGTTGTTGGCTATTGTCAGCTTGCAATACGTTTGGCATTGTTAATGCATACCAATTGACAAAGGAGAGTATCCGGTTCAGGAGCAATGCTAAAAAGGAAATATGCGGATAAAGATACTACCTTGATGGTGAAAGTGGAACAGGATGACGGGTATGATTTCAAAAACAACGGGACTTTGACTGATAATGCCAACCAATGGCGGACATCCAATATGCATATCTCTAGTCAGGAAACCGTATTGAAGAAATACGATAAGCCTGTTTCATTAACGGCTCTGGATTCTATATACCGGACTAATCTGGCTCTGGAAGGCATTGATGCCCGGGTGGTGAGTTGTATCACAGACTCTTTGGGGAATATCCTCAAAAGTTCGCTTCCCATACAGGCAGGAGAATATGGCTTGTTGAAAACGAATCTTTATCCCATCAGCAACAATCGCGCTGAAAGTAACCATTCTATTTTCCGCCTTGACACGCATCGCAACCCAGCATATCTTTGCGC